>DATBNH010000605.1:0-12564 GCA_036554405.1 Cellvibrionaceae bacterium
TGCTGCTGGCAGCAATCCCAGCCGTCGGAAAGCCACAACAAGGGATTTTCATAGCCGCCATCGGCCATAAATTCCAGCCACTGCTGATTGCTGATGGGGCGATTTTGCAGGCGGTAATCCTCCAGCCAGACTTTGTGCCGAGGAGCTTCGTTATCATAGTGAAAGTCATCCCAGCCAGGGTTGGCCGGCTTAGCGGCACCTACATCGATCAGACCGCCCTCATAGGTGGAGAAACCGTCAGTGCTGGGGGGGCTCTGAGTAGTGGCGCGGAGTTTTGGCGAGCGAACCGCTGGCTGTAATGGATTGCACGAGAACAAATGTAATATATCGCTCAGCAGTAACTCCTGGTGCTGCATTTCATGGTGCAGACCTGTAACCAAAACCTGTAGCAATTTGCTGTCGAGCGCGCCGGTTTCTAAAAGGCGCGTGATCTGGCCATTGATATGCTGCCGATAATCGAGCACTTCTTGCAGATAGGGACGCGTCAACAAACCTCTGTCGGGGCGCGCATGGCGCTCGCCTTCACTGACGTAGTAGGAGTTAAAAAGATAGTGGAAGTCCGGGTTAAAAGGGCTGTAGTGTGGCAGGCCTGGCTGTACTACAAAGTTTTCAAAAAACCAGGTGGTGTGCGCAAGATGCCATTTGGCCGGGCTGCAGTCGGGCATGGATTGCACCGCCATATCTTCACTGGACAGGCCCGAGCAAAGCTGTTCCGTGGTTTGGCGAACGTTTGTAAAAACGCTAACGGACTGGCTCAGAAAATCTGGTTTATTCAATGGTCTATCCCTTTCCTTTCTAATGCCTGGGTTGAGTGTAACCCCGGTAGTCTGGATTGGCGATGCGAAAATTTTACTGTTGAGTAAGTAAGCATAATTCTTGCCAGTCGTAATATGGAATAAGCGTTTAGCACAAGGGTGAATAAAAAAGCAGGTGTGTGGGGATGGTGGGGGTACTTGCTGAGGTCGGTGGTCCGATCTGTCTTTTACCCCTGTATGTGTTCTTCTCAGCTGTTAATGTAAATCGGTCAAACCCACGGGAAAACTTTGCAAGTTTGCAGATATATTTATCAATACTCGAATCGTGGCAATCAATCGGCGAGCGCGCTGGGCATTCGCCGTCAGTGATTAGTGAGGATTCAAGGCGCTGGCAATATGTTCAAGATCATCGGCAGACTCGATAATATTAGCCACCGTAGCGATGGCCTTGTCGCGGTTCAGGTGTAGTTCGGTAAACAGAGCATCGTCAATGGGGGCTTTGGGGCCGGCGCCCAAATCGTGCTGGCGCAGCAGTTGTCGGGCCATAAAAACCAGTTTTGGGTAAGCGCTGTGCTCACCTTGATAGCGCGGATTTTGTTGATGGCGCAAACCGATCACCACCTCTTCGGGCATGGACCAAAGGCTCATCAGCGTGCTCGACATTTGATCGCGGGTAACACCCAGCAGGTGCCGTTCAATTGCCTGGGGCGTGGTGTGAGGGTTGGCATCACTCAGGTGACAGAACTGTTGGTAATAGGGTGGAAATACCTCGGCCATAATCAGCGCGCCAAAGTTATGCAAAAGACCGGTCAGGTAGGCCATGCCAAACCCCGGGCGATGCTCGCGGGGGATGGCGGTGACCAACCCTTCAATGGTGGCGGCCATATACACGGCGTTTTTCCAATAGGGTAGCTCGCCATTGGGTCCGCTTTTAGGCAAGCTGATGGTTTTACCCAGTGCCAGCCCCAGTGCCAGGTTGAGCACCATATCAAAGCCCAGCACCCGTACAATGGCGTCGTGAATGGATTTGATTTTGCCCGGTGCCGAGTAATAGGGCGAGGCGGCCCAGCTGACCACTTGCGCGGCGAGACTGGGGTCGGTTTCAACAATCTGTGCCAGATCGCTGATATCCGCATCCGGGTCTACCCTGAGCTTGATAATACGCTGAGCGGTATCCGATAGTGGTGGTAACTCCAGGGTTTCCTCCAGCCGCTGCTTGATGCGCAACTGGGTGAAATTGGTGATGGCACCGGTAATTTGCTCGCTGTCATTAACGCTAGAGTCATCGGCTTCCAACGGCGCCAGGGGTACGGAAATTTCGCAGACAATGGCGTCTTTCAAGGTTTGCTCAAAGGCGTTTTTGCGCACATGGATCAGTTGTTCATCGTCGCCGGAATCCAGCAGCAGGTCCTCGCGCTCTAGCAGCTGTGTATCCACCAGCGTCAGTAAACCCGCTACTTGAGGGAGCGCCGGAACGGTCTGGTATTTGTTGGTGGCGAAAAATTGCTTGAGTTCGTCGGCGGGAGCGGCGCGTAAATTGCGGTTTAGGTGGCGGTTGACGGCGGCGATATCGAGCAGGCTGTCGGCGGCAATGACGACCTGCACTCGGCCGACATCGTCTTGCAAAATAATGGATTTGGCGGCGTCTACATTGCGCAGATGTTGATCGTGCCAGCGAACATTGTGTTCGGTATCCAGTGGCGCAGCGGCAATATCGTATTGGATATTTTGACTGCTGAGCAGGCTCTGGACATTAGTAGGTACGGGCACGGGTTTGCTCCTTTGGATCACTCGGACGCCTGTGTGGGTCTTTGGCGTCGTAATTCATATTACTGTTTTCATTGTAGATGATCTGCACAAGTGTGCCTGTGAAGAGTAGCATTAAAAAGCGAAATTGTTACCTTCAGGTGGCCTCGGCGGCGTGAAACAGTACACAAATGGCGCATTTTTTTTCAAGCGCCCAGATAGCGTTCGCGGCCACCCAGCCAGCGCTGCAGCAAAGCTTGGGCTTTTTCCGGGCTGTCTTGTAGCAGTTGTTCGCCGGCCTGTTTCACCGCTGGCAGTAAATCGGCATCGCGCTCCAGATCGGCGATGGCAAATTGCATCTGCCCGGTCTGGCGGGTGCCCAGTACTTCGCCTGGGCCGCGCAGCTTTAAATCTTGCTCGGCAATATAAAAGCCATCGGTGCTCTCACGCATTACGCTCAAGCGCTCGCGGCTGTGGCGGGACAAGGGCGAGCCGTAGAGCAGCACACAGTGGCTGGCCGTGCTGCCGCGCCCAACCCGACCGCGCAGCTGGTGCAGTTGCGACAAACCCAGCCGCTCGGGGTTTTCAATAATCATCAAGCTGGCATTGGACACGTCTACGCCCACTTCAATCACCGTGGTGGCCACCAGCAGATCAATGGCGCCGGTTTTAAAAGTACTCATTACCGCTTCTTTTTCACTGGCTTTGAGTCGCCCGTGTACCAATCCAATGGTCAGTCCCGGTAGTTGTGCTTGCAAGGTGTCGCGGGTGACTTCGGCCGCTTGCGCCTCCAGCGCCTCGGACTCTTCGATCAAGGTGCATACCCAGTAGGCCTGACGGCCTTCGCTACAGGCGCGTTGCACGCGTTCAATTATCTGGGGACGACGCTGATCGCTGATTACCACCGTGGTAACCGGCGTGCGCCCCGGTGGCAGCTCGTCGATCACCGAGCAATCCAGATCGGCGTAGGCGCTCATGGCCAGGGTGCGGGGAATGGGGGTGGCGGTCATAATCAATTGATGGGGAACCTGGCCCTTAGCGGCGCCCTTGTCGCCCAGTGCCAGCCGTTGATGGACGCCAAAGCGGTGCTGCTCGTCAATAATCACCAGCGCCAGGTCGGCAAATTCCACCTCATCCTGAAACAAGGCGTGAGTGCCCACCACCAATTGTGCCTCGCCGCTGCCGATGGCCGCCAACTGTTCGCGCCGCGCCTTGGCGCCGAGCTTACCGGTGAGCCAGCCCAATTGTATGCCCAGTGGTTGCAGCCAGGCGCCCAGGCTGTTTTTGTGCTGCTCGGCCAAAATCTCAGTAGGTGCCATCAACGCGGCCTGTTTGCCACTGGCCACTGCCGCCAGCGCCGCCAGCGCCGCCACCACGGTCTTGCCCGAGCCCACGTCGCCCTGCACCAGGCGCAGCATGGGGGTGGTTTGGGCGATATCGTGATTGATTTCGTCCAGTACCCGCGCCTGTGCTCGTGTCAGAGCAAAAGGCAATTGCTTCAGAAACTGCAGGCTTAACGTCTGTTGCTGCAGTAACGACGGTGCCTGCTGTTGGCGAATCTCGTGGCGAAACTGCAACAGGCTCAACTGATGCGCCAGCAGTTCTTCAAAGGCCAGGCGGCGCTGAGCCGGGTGTTCGCCGCTGGCCAAGGCATCGAGATTAACGCCTACAGGCGGTTGATGCAGCAGCGCCAGCGCGTCTTTCAGGGCAATTGAGGTCTGCTTGGCCAGCACCTGGGTAGGCAGTAGCTCCTCAATCGGGTAGCGGCTCAGGAGTGCCAGCGCCTGTTGCAGCAAACCGCGCAGGCGCGGCTGGGTGATGCCCTCGGTGGTGGGGTAAACTGGCGTCAGTGTCTGTGCCAGCGGTGCGGATGCGGCCTCGTCCAGAAACTCGTATTCCGGATGGTAAATTTCCAGCCCGGCGGCGCCGCGGCGGATATCGCCAAAACAGCGCAACCGCACCCCCGGCGTTAGCCGCTGTTTTTGCGCGTTGCTGAAATGGTAAAAGCGCAGACCCAGGGTGCCGGTGCCATCCTGTACCCGGCACACCAATGAGCGGCGGCGACCAAAGACGATATCCGCCGCGCGCACTTCTACCTCCACCACGGCGCTGCTGCCCGGCTGCAGGGCACCGATAGGGGTAATGCGGGTGCGATCGAGGTAGCGCGAGGGCAGGTGAAACAATAACTGTTGCACACTGTGAATGCCCAGCTTGGCGAGCTTGCCAGCCAGTTGCGCGCCCACGCCCTTGAGCGCGGTCAGCGGTAGTGTGTCGAGGGTCTCGGTCACGGCCCGGTGCTCGCCTTGGGTCAGTAGGTAGAGTTGCCCTGTTTGCGGCAGGCGAGAATGGCACTGCGCAGGGCGTCCACCGCTTTAAAGCGCGGAAAGCTGGCGCGCCAGGCCAGTGCCACGGTGCGGTTCGGTGCCGGTTCGCTGAAAGGTCGGGTCACCAGTACCTCTTCGCTGTAGCCGCTCATATTGGTGGCCGACAGGGGTAAAATGGTAATGCCCAGGCCCGAGGCCACCATATGGCGCAGGGTTTCCAGCGAGCTTCCCTCGGCGGCGGTACGTACACGGCCGCTGGGGCCTTCCAGCGAGGGTTTGAGGTTGGGGCAGGTCTCCAGCACCTGATCGCGAAAGCAGTGGCCCTCGCCCAGCAATAACACTTCTTGCTGGTTGAGCAGTTTCGGATCAATACTCTGTTGGGCCGCCAGCGGGTGATCCTTGCGCATCAACACCACAAAGGGTTCATCGTACAGAGGCTGGGTGACCACATCCGCCTCGGTAAAGGGCAGGGCGACAATAATCACATCCAGCTCGCCATTTCTAAGGCGTGCGCGCAGGGTGGCGGTGTAGCCCTCTTCCACATAAAGCGGCATGTGATTGGCGGTTTTTTGCAGCTCGGGAATAAAATAGGGCAACAGGTAAGGGCCTATGGTAAAGATGGCACCAATACTTAACGGGCTGGAAAGTTGGTCTTTGCCGGCATTGGCGATATCCTTAATGGCCGAGGTCTGTTCCAATACCAGATTGGCCTGGGCGACGATTTTCTCGCCCAGAGGTGTTGCCGACACCCGCGACTTGGAGCGCTCGAACAAGGCTATGCCCAGCTCTTCTTCAAGTTTTTTTACGGCGATACTTAAGGTAGGCTGGCTGACAAAGCAGCGCTCGGCCGCGCGACCAAAGTGTTGTTCTTGGGCCAGGGTAACGATATAGCGCAGTTCGGTTAGCGTCATGGTGTAGGCATCATTTGTTTAATCAAGGGTACTAATCTAGCAAAATGGATAGAGAAAAACTATTGATAATCGGCTGTGGCGATCTGGGGCGGCGTCTGGCGCAGCAGCTTGAGGGCAGCAACATCGCCATTACCGGACTCAGACGGCATCCCCCTGCGTCGACCCCGGCCATCACCTATTGCCCGCTGGATGCCAGTGATGGCCAGGCGTTGATGCAAGTAATGGCGCAAAACTTTGATACGGTCGTTATAACGTTAACCCCCCAGTCGCGCAGCGATGAGGGCTATGTGGCAGGTTATGTCACCCCCGCCGAGCTGTTAGTTAAGGTGTTAAAACAACTGCAAGTGCGGCCGCGACTGATTTTGTTTGTGTCCAGCACGGCCGTATACGGGCAGGATCAGGGTGAGTGGGTGGATGAGGGCTCACTGACCAAACCCACCGCCTTTAATGGTAAACGCCTGCTGCAGGCCGAGGAGACGTTGCTTCACAGCGGCTTACCGGTGAGCGTGTTGCGCCTGTCGGGCATTTATGGTCCCGGCCGTGCGCGCCTGCTGAATAAGGTCGCCACCGGTAAGGCACCGCTGCAGAATCACTGGACCAACCGCATTCACGCCGACGACGCGGCGGGATTTATGGCGCATTTGCTGGTGTTATCCCGCCGTCAGCCGCTGGCGCCGGTGTATCTGGTCAGCGACAGTGAGCCGGCCAGGTCTGCCGAGGTGGTCAGCTGGCTGGCCAGCCAGCTAAGTGTTGGCACTGGCCCTCGAGAGCCGGTGCTGGACTTGAATAAACGGGTTAATAACCGGCTGCTGTTGGCCTCGGGCTTCGAGCTTCAATACCCCGATTACAAAACCGGGTTTATCGACCTGCTCATCCGGAAATCACCATAATACCGTCGGCTTCTACCTGCGCACCTTTGGGTAGCTGGCTAATGCCAACGGCGGCGCGTGCCGGATAGGGCTCGGTAAAAAAACGCGCCATCACCTCGTTCACGATGGGAAAGTTGCCGAGATCGGTCAGATACAGATTGAGTTTGACGATATCCGCTAGCGAGCCGCCCGCCGCTTCGCACACCGCTGCCAGATTTTTAAACACCTGCTCGGCCTCGGCGGCAAAGTCGCCACTGACCATTTCCATGGTGTCGGGAAGCAAGGGGATCTGCCCGGAAAGGTACACAGTGCTGTTGACCTTGACCGCTTGGGAGTAAGTGCCAATGGCGGCGGGGGCATTTTGGGTGTGAATAATCGCTTTGTTGGGCATAGTAGTGTGCCGCTCCTGTAAAAAAGCCGTCAACGCTAATGTAGAATGTCCGTTTGCGCAAGTCTATGACAGCGCTTTTTGCACCCGTTGCAGCAAGGTTTTGCGATCGTAGGGTTTCAACAAAAAGCTGTTGGCCCCGGCGGCCAGAGAGTCGCGCACACTGTCTTTGCTGCCGTGGGCCGATACCACCACCACTGGGGTTTTTTTGAGTGCGGCAATGGTGCGCATTTTACGCAGTACGTCTAACCCATTCATATCTGGCAGCTCGATATCCAGTAGCACCAGTTGCGGTTTGAGTTTTACAAGCAGAGTCAGAGCGGTCTCGCCATTTTCGGCGGTCTCTACGTTGTAGCCCTCCTCGCGCAAAATCAGCGATTGTACTTTGCGCTGAAATGGATGATCGTCAACAATCAAGGCGGTGCCTTTACCTTTAACTGTAGTGGTGGAGTCGGCTTTAGTCTGTTCACTTGCGGTGGGTGTCAAGCCCGGTATACGTTTGGCCCAGTGGTTGAGCCACAGGGGAATTTTATCGGCGGGCATGGGCCGGGCCATAAAATAGCCCTGCGCCATGGTGCAAGAGCTTTTTTGCACAAATTCCCAGTCATCGCGGTTTTCAACGCCCTCGGCGACTACGGTCATATCCAGCTCGCGCGCCAGATTCAAACTGGATTCGAACATTACCTGCACCCGGCGGTTAACACTGGCGTTGTGCACAAAGCTGTGGTCGAGCTTGAATTTATCAAAGGGAATATCGCGCAGTTGCGCCAGCGAAGCGTGGCCGGTGCCGAAGTCATCAATGGCCAGTTCAAAGCCTTTCAGCCGCAGCCGCATCAGGTTGTCTAGTGCAATAGCCGGGTCGCGCATGGCCCGGCTTTCGGTAATTTCAAGGGTAATTTTATTGGCATCCAGCCCAGCTTCGGCGACGAGACTGAATAAGTTATCGGCAAAGTCCAAAGTGGTGAGGTTTTCCATAGATAAATTCAGTGACAGGCCGAGGTCGAGCTTTTGTTCGCGCCAAATCAGCGCCTGTTTAAGGGCCGCAGCTACCACCGTTTGAGTTAATTCATTGATGATGCCCTGCTCTTCGGCCAGGGGGATAAAATCATCGGGTGGTACCAATCCGTCTTCAGGATGCTGCCAGCGCACTAGTACCTCTACCCCCACGCACTGGCCAGTGGCAAGCAAAACCAGTGGCTGATAGTAGTTCACCAGCTCGTTCTGATTAACCGCTTGACGCAAGCGTTCTGCACTGTAGCGTTTTTTCTCAGTCTGTTTCTGCGTGGGTTGCTGGCCGGTGAGCAGGGTCATCTTGGTGGCCAGCTGTTTGGGCAGAATGGGTTTTTGCAAATTGCCAATCACATTGATGTGCTGGGCCAGCAGCAGTTTTTCGACGCCGGCGAGCATGCGTTCATCGGCGCCACTGATCAGCAGCACATTGCCATTGTAGTGGCGCTCTACCAAGTGTCGGGCAAACTCGATACCGTCCATTTGTGGCATTTTCAAGTCCAGCAGAATAATATCCACCGGGCACGCCATAGCATCCAGCGCTACCAGTGCATCGGCGCCGCTCTGACAGGTAGTGATTTGCGCAAAGCCAAGGTTGACCAAGGCTTTGCGCAACAGGTTCAGGGTGAACGCGTCGTCGTCGACCACCAGAATGTTGACAGTAGTTTTTTCCATGAGCGTATGACAATCCGTTAGTGGTGCTCGTTCAAATACCGGTTTATCTCGGTTATAACTGCAGACAATACAGCGGTAAAGCGTTTCTGGATAGTGTCTACCCCTTCAATATTTTCGCGCCTGGCCATCAGTTCCAATTGTTCACAGAGGTCGGCCAGTGTTATTGCTCCCACGGCGCGCGACGAAGACTTCAATGTGTGCGCCAGCAGTGCCAGCTGATGGTGGTCCTGGGCTGTCAGCGCCTCCCCGATGGCCGCCCCCAGACGTTCGGCATCGCCTTTGAAATCGGTTAAAAACTCTCGCAGGGTAAGGCTGTCTCCCCCCACCAGCTCTGCCAATACAGTCACATCCAAATGCTCGCTGACAATTGCCGCAACGCTGGCCAGTGGTGGCGTTGACCTCTGAAACAGCGGCGGCAGCGCCCAGTGTGCCAGTGTGGCTTTTAATACCGAAAGGCTCACCGGTTTGGTGAGATAATCATTCGTGCCCAGCTGCTGGCAGCGATCGGCCTCGCTCTTTTGAGCATTGGCGGTGAGGGCAATCACCGGAATGGCGGCTGTGGCAGGCAGAGCTGCTTCGCGCTCGCGAATGGTTTTTACCAACGCGTAACCGTCCATCACCGGCATATGCAGGTCGGTTATTATCAGCGCATATTCACCTTTTTCCCAGTAGGTAAGCGCCTCTTCGCCGTTGTTGACGATATCGGCGGCATAGCCGAGCAAACCCAACTGGCGGCGAATAACGTTCTGGTTGGTCATATTGTCTTCGGCCACCAAAATCAGACGCCCCTGACGCAGTGCTTCCAGTCGCGAGGGCGACTCCTGCGAGAAAGATGGGTGAGAGATTTCGCTGTCGCTCACCCCCGGCATGCGCAAGCGCCCCGCAGCGATGGCAATAGCCTTAAGAAAGCTGATTTCATCGAGCACATTGGCATCTATTTTTATAAACTCGCCTTCTTGTCGGGGTTGGCGCCGGTGGCCTCGCTCCAGAATTAGCCAATGTACGGCCCCAGCATCCTCCACTGGCAATTGCTGAATAAGCGCATTGAGGTCGGGTGTGTGATCGCCAAGGTCGACAACCCATACCCTCTCGACGTAAGCCTCGAGGCTGTCGGGAATGGTGAAGTGCTCAGGGTGACTGATTTGCTGTACATGGGCATCAGCGGTCAAGAGATAGCGGGCCATATCATCCAGTAGCGGGGAGTTGCCAAACAACATGCAATGGATGCCACTTACATCGGGTTTGCTTTCATACTCCTCTGGCAGTTCGCTGCTGATGGGCAGCCACAGGCGTACCCGAAACTCAGTGCCTTTGTCGGGGGTACTGCTGACTTTGATATCACCGTCCATCATAGTGACCAAATTATGAGTAATGCTGAGGCCGAGACCGGTACCCCCGTAGTGGCGGCTGGTGGAGGTATCGGCCTGTACAAAGGGGCTAAATAGTCGCCGCAAGGTGTCATCGTTCATGCCGATGCCGTTATCGATAATGCGAAACTCCACATTAACCTGTTCAGTGTTTTGCGATAATACGTGCGCGCGCACAAACACCCGGCCGGGTCTGTCGCATTTGCTGGAAAATTTAATGGCATTGCTGGTTAAATTGATCAGAATTTGTTTGAGCCGTAACTCATCGCCGAGCACGGCGGCAGGCAGCGCAGGATCGGTGTACAGGGTCAGTTCCACATCCGCGTTTTCGGCCAACCGGTCGAGTAACAGGCAGGTTTTTTTGAGCACCATCGCCAGCGACAGCGGCAGCGACTCCAGCTCCAGCTTCCCGGCCTCGATTTTGGAGATATCGAGGATATCCTCAATAATGGCCAATAGTGATGTGGCGGAATCGCGGATCACGTCCACCATTTCCACTTGATCGCCATGCAAGCTGGTCTGGTGTAAAACATCCACCATGCCAATCACGCCGTTTATGGGGGTGCGAATCTCGTGGCTTACGGTTGCCAGGAAGTGCGATTTAGCCTCGTTGGCAAGTGCCGCTACCTGATTGGCCTGTTCCAGCTCGTTAATGCGTTTGCGCTCGGTAATGTCACGCTCCACCGCCACCCAGTGGGTGAACCAACCCTTGTGGTTGGCGATAGGCACCAATTCCATCTCAATCCAGAATTCCTTACCGGCTTTGGTGTAATTGATCAGCTCGGTGCGCACCGGCTGCCAGTGTTGCATGGCCTCACGCACTCGGTCTAGCTCATGGCGCTGGGTCTTGGGCCCCTGCAAAAAGCGCGGCGATTTGCCCAGTATTTCTTCCAGGTTGTAGCCGGTAACCTGTTCAAATGCGGGGTTGGCGTAGAGTATCCGTGGCCCCGGCTCATCTTGTGGCTCGGCTTCGGTAATCAGCACTATATCTTTCATGTGGTCCACGCAGGTTTGTAGCAGGCGCATTTGCTCTTGCTCTTGGCGGTGTGCGGTTACGTCTTGGAAGTACACCGCCAGTCCCTCGCTGGAGGGATAGGCATTAACACTGAACCAGGCCGCCAGCGATGGATAGTAAGCCTCAAAGGATTCTTTACGATTTTCACGCAGGGCCTTACGGTAATGGTGCTCAAACTCGCTGCTTACAGATTCTGGAAACTCTTGCCACAGTGAATTGCCCAGCAGTTCCTGACGTGGGCGCTTGAGCACAGCTTCTGCTTCACTGTTGACATAGGTAAAGCACCAATCTTTATCCAGTGTGAAGAAAGCATCGGTAATGCTCTCCAGGGTAATCGCCAAACGCTCGGCAAACTGTTGCGCTTTGTCTTCGCTTTTTTTGCGATCATCGATATCAACGGCGCTGCCGTACCATTTAATAATCACGCCGTTGCTGTCGCGTATCGGTGTGGCGTGTGCCAAGTGCCAGTGATAATCGCCAGTATGGCAGCGCAAACGAAACTCAGTGGCGTAATCGTGATGGTTTTGAATGGCTTCGCGCCAGCTGCAAAAGCTGGCAGCCCGGTCGCTGGGATGAATTACGTCGAGCCACTTTTGCAAGGTAATGGTGGCATCGGCCGCCATGCCGGTGTAGCTGGAAAAATGGTTGTTGGCGTAGTCGATACTACCATCGGGGATGGCGCTCCAGATTATAAACGGCAGGGCATCGGCCAGTTGCTGAAAACGCTGACCGCCGCCGTGGCGGAGCAGATTGGCGATGTTTTTCTGCTCGGTCACATCCTGAAAAGAGCCTTCCAGCCGAGTCACCCTCTCGGTGTGCTCGCGAATAGCCTGCCCTTGTATGCGCACCCAGCGCAGGCGGCCGCTATCGGTAGCAACCTGCACCTCCAGATCATAGGCCTCGCCGGTGTTGATGCAGTTTTTAACGGCTTGAGCTACCACCGGCTGCCATTTGGGTGGGTACAGGGCCAGGCCCTGTTGCATACTTAGGGGCTCGCCCTCTGGCAACTCCAGAATATGACTGACCTCGTCGCTCAGGTGAATCTGTTTGGCCACCACATCCACTGTCCAGGCGCCAAAGTGGGCCAGGCGGCTGGCCTGCTTGAGCTGGCGCTCCTGGCGTTTAAGGCGGTTTTCAATCTGCTTGAATTCGGTGATATCGGTGGCGAGCCCGGCGATGCGGTAGGGCTGGCCGTGATTGTCCAGCACTGGGAAGGCTTTGTCTTCAATCCAGCGCAACTCACCATCGGGGCGCGCTATGCGGTAGATTTCCCGGTAGCGACCCTGGCTTTGGAGTTTAGCCGCCGCCGCTACGCGGGGGCGATCCTCGGGATGAATGGCCTGCAGCCAGGCGGTTGGATTGTCCATCAGATTCTGGCAACTGCGACCCCAGATTTTTTCGTAAGCCGGGGACACATAAAGCATGGTTTGCTTACTGTAATCGGTGAGCCAAAACACCTCGGTAATGGTATCGGTAAGCTGGCGAAAGCGCGCTTCACTTTCATGA
>DATBNH010000621.1:0-10460 GCA_036554405.1 Cellvibrionaceae bacterium
TGGGGTTAAACGAAAAGGAGCTGGTCGACAAGATCCGCCACATTGCAGGAGATGAGCTATGACCGCCATGATTCAGGCCACAGGCCTTGGCAAACACTACGGACGCAAAAAAGTTCTCGACCATATCAACCTGGATATTCCAGCGGGGCGCATCGTCGGGGTGATTGGCCCCAATGGCGCGGGTAAAACCACTCTATTGCAAGCATTGCTCGGGCTGAAGTCGGTGCACGGCTCTATTCGTATGGCCGGCTTTAACCCACAATCAGATCGGGTGAAAATGCAGGAGCAGGTATGTTTTATTGCCGACACCGCCATTTTACCGAGCTGGATGAAGGTTTCACAATTACTGGACTACACCGCCGCCGTGCACCCCAACTTCAACCGGGAACGCGCACGAGGATTTTTGGCCGATACGCGCATTAACCACAAAAGCCGCGTAAAAGAGTTATCCAAGGGCATGGTGACCCAGTTGCACCTGGCGTTGGTAATGGCGATTGACGCCAAAATTTTGATTCTGGATGAGCCCACCTTGGGGCTCGATATCATTTACCGTAAAACCTTTTACGACACCTTGCTTAACGATTATTACGATGCTGAAAAAACCATCATTATCACCACTCATCAGGTGGAGGAGATCGAGCATATTCTAACGGATGTGATATTCATTGATGACGGCCAGATAGTGCTCGATGAAACCACCGAGCAGATGCAGGATAAGTATCATGCCGTACTGGTTAATGCCGAACACGATGCCGGAGCCCAAGCACTGGGACCCATTGCCGTGAATCGCTCACTTAGCGGTAATTATTATATTTTTGAAAATACCGACAGAGCTGCACTGGAAAAACTTGGTCCGGTGCACATTCCCGACCTTGCCGAACTATTTGTGGCCAAGCTGGGCAAAAACACACTGAATAAAAACCAGGAGGTACACGGTGAATAAAATCTATGCGCAGCTGCAAAGGGAGTTCTGGGAGCACCGCGGCGTATTAATTACGGCCCCCTGGGTGATGGTCGTCATTTTCGCGCTGTTTACCGCCATGACCTTTTATGGCCTGCAGCGCGACGAGGTACTAGCGTTTGATGCGGCGTATAAATCCGGTGAAAAAATGCAACAGGATGACAGCCCTAAAAACTCATGGACCATTAAGTTTGATACCGAAGATAATGGAAAAAACGAAGTTGAATTCTCTCCCGCAGAATTATTCACTGAAAAAACCAAGCTAAGTGGTGTGCAGGGTGGAATTTATATGGTCGCCTCGGTAATTACTATTCTGCTTAGCCTTATTTATGCGACCGGGTCACTTTTCGCAGACAGACGCGACCGCAGCATTTTGTTTTTCAAGTCGCTTCCGGTCAGTGAAACCCAGGTTGTCCTCACTCGTCTGGTCGTTGCGGTTTTCGTTATGCCATTCCTGGCAAGCCTCTGCGCCCTGGCAGGCACTGTTGTATTTTTTATTGCAGCCTCATTTTATGGTGCCCTGTATATGGATCTCGGCTGGCTTAATCCCTGGCAGCACATCAATCCCTTTTCTTTATATTTTAAGGCAGTCATTGCCGGCTTGCTGGCAGGTTTGTGGGCTTTACCCATGTTCGCCTGGATACTGTTGTGTTCGGCATGGGCAAAGAAATCACCGTTTCTTAATATCGTGATGCCGATCATTATCCTCGCACTATTTGATCGCATCGTACTGGAAAAGAGCATTGTTATTACGGGCCTTAAAAATTATTTAAGCGGTTTCAAAAGCGGGGACTTTTTCGGCAACATTCCCACCGAAGTTAATGCCAAGCTTGACTTGGGTGAATTTTTTATGCGCGCTGACTTATGGATAGGTTTGATCGTAGCCATTGCCTTTATTGCTGTGGCCATTATTTTGCGTAACCGTCGCTTTGAGATGTAGGGGGCACTATGAGAATACTGTGTTTTTGCTTGCTCATCTTTATAGCCAGCGGCGCCAACGCACAATGGCAAAGCGCAAAAATGAACCCTACGGATTTATTGGTGTCCATGGCCGGGTGCATTGAGCTCTATATCAGTGGCAAAGGCGACGCCCTTAAACATCAGTTGTATTCAGCAAGCCCGGCGCTTGATAAACGCGAATTTATCGATATGGCCTCAGGCGAGCATTGGGTACTTATTAAAGCCGATGCTCTTGTCGAAAACGAACCCGAGACCAGTGACGCGCAGATGACGGCAACCATAATCAGTTATGGCCTTGGCGGCAGCTTGCTGATTACCCTGCTATCACTTGGCTTTGGTTTCAGGGAATTTTTAAACGAATGTTAATACTACGTCACACCTTAACCCTGTGCATTGCGCTATTGTTTGCCCACCCTGTCAGCGCCGATGCATTGAAAGATATGCAAACTGCCCTTAATAAGCTAACGGGGCAAACGCCTGTTACTGCCCTGGTTTCCGCCAAGGTAATGTTCCAACAGGGCGACGGTGGCAATGCCATTACTCGCGAGGGCGAAGCCTTTGTGCGTGTCAGTGATGACAACAGCGGCATGAATTTCTACTATACCCCGGAAACGCTGCAATCAATGACCAAAGAGAAAAAAGCACGCAGCCACAATGCAGAAGCGGACACACCCACGCTCATTGCTATAAACGAGCTGCAACCGGCCACTATACAACACAGCTTATCTGCCACTAACGACCTGTTGCGACTCATAGAATCCAGCCAGTACGAGGGTTTTACTGAGGAAAGCTACAACGACAAGCCAGCGCGCAAGCTCAGGTTTTCATTTGGTCTGGAGAAGCTCTCCCAGCGTGAAAAAAAGTATGTAAAAAAATACACCAGCGAAGTCCTGGTATGGATTGACGATACCGGCACCCCTATCGCCAGTCATACGTATTCGCGGTTCTCAGGCAGTGCCTTTATTTTTATCCGTTTTAGCTCATCAGCTGATGAGATACGCCACTACCAGCGCCAGGATGATCGTTTGTTAACCTTGTACAGTAAGCGGGAATCTGAAATTTCCGGCGCTGGAGAGTATGCGGTGAACCATTTTGAATATACATTAACGCCATTGGGGCAGTGAGGCTGGCATGAATGAATCTTTTGTTATCGTCAATTCCGGCAGTTATGCAGTAGGCTGGTTCACGCTGGCCTTGATTAATGCGGGGCTGGCTCAGGGCAAGAATCGCCGTGGCCTGGTATGGTTTTTACTGTCTTTACTGCTGGGGCCCATTGCCACGCTGATTCTGGTATTATTGGACAAAGGACGCCGCTTATAACCGAAAAACACCTTCACCCACGGAGGCCCCGATGCGTTATTTATTAACTCTTGTTATTCTTAGCCTGCTGCCTTTGTGGGCAGGGGCAGCCGACAATAATCCGATGCTGGAGCATATTAATCGACATATTCTGGCGTATAATGCTAACAACGCCGAGGCCTATGCCGAATTTTTCCACCCGGATATAGAAGTGTACAATTATCCACAAAGTGTTATTACTGCAGGGCGCAGTGCCCTGATACAATCTACCCAGAACACGTTGAAAGAGCACTCTCCGGGCACAGTACTGTTAAACAGCATGTTATTAAAAGACAAGGTTGTAACCCTGGAGCGAGCCAGCTTTACCCTGGCCGGGGTCAGACGTACCACCGAGCTGGTTAAAATCTATCACTTTCAGGATGGCCTGATACGACGCATGACATTTATGGACTGAGGCAAACCCCATGACCCCCTCCACTGACGACCAGGCCTTTTGGGATCTGGTCGATGAATTTATCAATAACGCCAATACCGCCTGCGAAAATCTCGACCCATCGCTGGTAAGCGCTGCCCTGCTTCAGGCCACAGCACGCTTTAACGCTTTTGTGGTAGCCGCCTCGTCCCTCGATCGCAAAGAATTTATTGAAGAGATAGATCCCGCCATCAGCTATCTAGGCGGCCGCTACCGAGAGCATCTTCGCGACCATTTGCAAGATTACCGAGAAAACTACAAAGTGTATATTCGCGCGAACGAGCCGGAAGATATTGACTAATAGGCGGGCTCAATTCACCCATGAAACTTTCTAAAACCCGGCATTTACTCTCTTTCTGCATACTGTGCTTGACCCCGCTAAGTTACGCCGAGACCGATTGGGCCTCTATAGTGTGGCAAAATGATCTTTTTGCAGGTATTGACGGTGGAGGGTACACCAACGGCCTTTTTATTTCGCTTTATGATTTATCCTGGGAAGGCGATGACGATTATGAGCCGCCCCTGCTGACCAAGCCATTACTATGGATGCTTAATGGCGATGATTCCCGCACATTTAGCGAGCGCACGCTGGGCCAGTCTATGGTCACCCCTGAAGACATAAGCAAAGCGGTACCCGACCCTAACGACGCACCCTACGCAGGCATGCTCATGTATCGCAACAGTCATATTGTGATACGCGATAACTTTGCCGATAATATCAGCACCACTATTGGCATAGTCGGGCCATCCTCTATGGCCGAACAGGCACAGACTTTTATTCATAAAGTAACCGGCTCAGAGCGCCCTATGGGTTGGGACTATCAGCTCAAGGACGAACCGGTATTTATGCTGGCCCGCACCAGCATCTGGCGTTTTCCTGTTGCTGGTAGGTGGCTGGACGCTATCGGCATTGCCCATGCCAAGGGCGGCAATCTGGAAAGTGCTGTAGGTGTCGGGGGCATCTTAAGAGTGGGCCAAAACCTGGATCAGAGTTTTGCCTCAGCGGCATTGCACTTTGGTCGCAGCAGTACACCAACCGCCATTGAACACGGCTGGTATATGTACGCGGGGTTTGAAGCGGACTATGTGTTCAATAATATTTTTATCGATGGTAATACCTATCGCAACAGTCAGTCTTCAGATTTAAAGCGCGAACAGCTAGTACTGACCGGCGGCATCACTTACGCCTGGGAGAGCTTTAGCATTGCCCTGTCGTTCAAAACCGGTACCGCCCTCGACAAACAAAAAACCGACCGCGACAACTACGGCACGGTAACATTGGCCTGGCGAATGTAATGCGTGTACTTATTATTGGCTATGTATGGCCAGAGCCCAATTCCTCAGCCGCAGGCACACGTATCGTCGAACTGATGCAAGCCTTTAACAAAGCCGACTGGGAGGTGCACTTTGCCTCGGCCGCCACCCCCACACAGCATCAGGTTGACGTTCAGCAACTGCATGTCACTGCTCATAATATTGCCCTTAACTGCTCCAGCTTTAATACTTTTTTAACCCAGCTATTGCCCGATATTGTGGTGTTTGACCGCTTTGTCAGTGAAGAGCAATTCGGCTGGCGCGTAGCTGAGGCTGTACCCGATGCTTTGCGTGTGCTCGATACCGAAGATTTACACAGCCTCAGACAAACCCGCGAATCCTTACTTAAAGCCGCTCAAGCGCAACACGGGGCCGGGGCTTTACCCATTACCGCACAAGGCCCTGAACTCTATAGCGCCATGCTGGCTCAAGGGACTATTCTGCGTGAAGTTGCCGCTATTTTACGTAGCGATATCAGCCTGGTGATTTCCGATACTGAAATAGCGCTGCTCCGGGAGTTGTTTTCTGTACCTGATTACCTGCTCTACCACTTGCCTTTTATGCTCACCGCCAAGCAGATCACTGCAACGCCCGGCTTTGATCAGCGACAGGGTTTTATAAGCCTGGGTAATTTTCGCCACGCCCCCAATTGGGATGCAGTGCTCTGGCTCAAGCAAGTGTTGTGGCCATTAATTCGCGCCCGGCTGCCCGGTGCCCGGTTATCGGTGTGCGGAGCCTACCCTCCCCCCAAAGTAACGGCACTGCACAATAAACGCGAAGGTTTTTTAGTCTCAGGGTGGGTGGAAAATTCGCAAGCAACAATAGCCCAACACCGGGTGTGCCTGGCTCCACTGCGCGTGGGCGCGGGCATTAAAGGCAAGTTGATTGACGCCATGCAAACTGCCACCCCCAGCGTTACCACTTCTATTGGTGCCGAGGCTATGCAGGGTGATTTGCCCTGGCCCGGTGCCATCGCCGACGCGCCGGAGGCCTTTGCTGACAATGCCGTGCGCTTGCATCAACACCTTGAGGACTGGCAAGCGGCCAGCGAATGTGCAACACCGCTTTTACACACACGTTATAATGGCCCGGTGTTGGGCCAACAATTAACCGACGCTTTAGGCGAATTAAAACGCGCGCTAGCAAGTCATCGCCAGCGACATTTTTTAGGACAGTTAATGAACCATCACACCTTGCGCAGCAGTGAATTTATGTCGCGCTGGATAGAGGCGAAAAGCCGCCCATCAATCTGACTGCTGATGTTTAAAGGGTGTAGCAAACTTTAATATCATAAAGTTAGTAATGGACAAAACCAAAGCAATTTCATAGCGATGATAGGCTACCGCCACTCCGATGGCGCCGGTATTCCAGATGCTGGCGGCTGTCGCTGTACCGATAATATGATCAGAGTTTTTCAAAATAGCGCCGCCACCAATAAAGCCAATGCCGGTAATAATGCCGTACATAACCTTGGCTTGAGCCTCATCGCTACTGAAAACCTGCATCCCCACCAGCATATAGGCACAGGCGGCAATAGCTACCAGCGGGAAGGTTCTAATACCACCACCGCGAGCAGTTTGCTCACGATTAAACGCCATAGGTAACGTCAGTAACAGTGCCGAACCCATACGAAACAGATGCTCCAGCACTTCAATCCAATTGATATCCGGGTTGAAATCCATAATTTAATCCGATAGATAATATTCAACAGTCGATACTACCCGAATATTTTTAATATGCGGGTTGTTGGCATCGCGCTCACTGATACTGAACTGCCCCTGAGATGCCTGCTTGATTTTACCCAGCTTACTGCCTGAATCCTCGGCAAATTTAACCGCCACCTCACGGGCATTTTTGGTGGCCTGTTCAATCATGGCCGGTTTACTATCATTGAGCCCACGATACAAATACTGGGTTTGCGCGTTGTAATTATCGCCGCTCAAGACCAGCCCCTGCTTGCCCAGCTCGGATAGCTGCGTCATCGCCGCGCGCACTGCCTCTATATTCTCGCTGTAAACGGTCACCACTTGCGTAGCCACATAACGAAATTCCGGCGCCTGACCACCATAGGCGTAAGTAGACTTATCCTCAGTCACCGGGGCACCGATAGAAATATCCTCACTGGCAATACCCTGCTGTTGCAAAAAGGTATACACCAAGGCCTTGCTCTTATCGAGCTCGGCATATAAGGCGTTAAGCTCATTGTTTGCCAGAGTATAGCGTATCGGCCAAATTACTATATCGGCAGGCACCTCGCGCTCGGCCAGCCCTTTAACTGTTACCGTGCGCTCATACTCTTTAACATCAATAGCGGCTTGGCCTAACAAATAGCCCAATAGCGTCAGGCCAGTAATCAAACACACGCCCAATAACAGCGCGGTACTATTGCGTAATTCCGTCATAATAACCTCCTTAAATGGGATGGTACCCAGAGCTTAACCTTGCCATAATCAACACACAATAGCGCTCACCTACGGAAAATGCAGATCATGACACATTCCGACCACTTACCCGAGTGGCAGCCCGACAGCGCACTCAAGGGTTTTGACACCACAGTCCTGACAGTCGAGTCCGGCGGTCAAACACTGATCGCAACGCTGGTGCGTGCTGCCAACAACCCGCCTGCAGCCAAGCGCGCCGTGCTCTATATTCATGGCCTTACCGATTATTTTTATCAGACTCACCTGGCCGCCGCCTTTCGTACCGAGGGTTACGCTTTTTACGCCATTGACTTGCACGCCTATGGCCGCTCATTACAACCCGATCAGCTGCCCAACCTGTGTGGCAGTATTAGCGATTATTACCCGGAACTTACTGCCGCCATCGACACCATTAAAGCCACCGGCGTTGAACAATTGGTGATTAATGGCCATTCGACAGGCGCGCTGATCGCCTCACTCTACGCCCATGAGGGTGAAAAACGCCACGCCATTGATGCGCTGTTTCTCAACAGCCCGTTTTTTGATTTTCCAACAAAGGGCCTGGAAAAAATGCTAGTGAAAGCCGCCGCTATACTCGGTAAAAAATTCCCACGCCTAGCGGTCAGTCGCGGTGTGCCCTCGCTCTATGCCAAAACGATCTATCAGGGCCTTAAGGGTGAATGGGATTACAACACCGATTGGAAACCACCCCAGGGTTTTCCGCTCTACGCCGGCTGGATCCGCGCGGTTGTTGCAGCCCATAAACGCGTGCAACAAGGCCTTAACATTCAATGCCCTATACTGATAATGCATTCGGCGCGTTCACTGCGCACCCTGAAATGGAGCGAGGAGGCCACCCGCGCCGATATTGTGCTCAATATTGAACATATGCGCCGCTACGGCCCGGGGCTTGGCGAGCAGGTAAGCATCGAGGCGGTTGACGACGCCCTGCACGATTTAGTGTTGTCAGCTGCACCTGTGCGCAGAGCACTTTTTGTCACGCTCTTTGCCTGGCTGGATAAGACGCTGGGCGAAATCTGACAGCAATTACACAGGTATTTACGTCATCTGGCAGGCTAAGCTATGATCAATGACCCACATCTGAATAACGACAGTGCTATTTATAAGACACTGCTCGAATCCACCAAAGCGATTCCCTGGAAAATTGACTGGGCAACCCTGACGTTTACCTATGTCGGCCCTCAAATCGAAGCACTGCTAGGCTGGAAACCTGAGAGCTGGGTGGGCATTGATCAGTGGGCAGAACGCATACACCCGGAAGATCGCGAGCGGGTGGTAAATTTTTGTGTATCCCAATCCAAGGCCGGCACCGACCATGAAGCCGATTACCGTGCACTGACCAAAGACGGCGATTATGTCTGGATTCGGGATGTGGTGCATGTGATGCGCAAAGACAACGGCGAAGTGGAGGCCTTGGTGGGCTTTATGTTCGATATCAGTGAGCGCAAAACAACTGAACATAAATTGCTGAAGCTGCAAAAGGAGTTGGAGGAGTTGTCCTACCAGGACGGCCTGACGTGTATTGCCAATCGCCGAATGTTCGATTCAATTATGCAGGTTGAGTGGAGTAATGCACTGCGCCACAAACAGCCACTTTCTCTGATTATTGTCGACATCGATTACTTTAAACAATACAACGACTGCTACGGGCATATTGCTGGCGACGACAGTTTAAAGCAGGTTGCGCAGTTATTACAATCTGCGGCCACCCGCGCAAAAGATTTTCTGGGGCGTTTTGGCGGCGAGGAATTTGTATTGTTGTTACCAGAAACCGACGCGACCGCCGCCGGTAAAATTGCCGAGCGCTGCCGACAGATTATCTTTAAAGCCCAGATTCCTCATGCCATGTCCGATATTGCTCCAGTACTCACTATCAGCCTGGGTGTCGGCACTATCACCCCCACCCACACTGACGATATAACAGCCTTTATTGATACTGTGGATCAGCAACTCTACAAAGCCAAATCCCTGGGTAGAAACCGTATCATCGGCCAGTAAGCCATCACTGGCGACTGTAAATATCATTCGAGGCCATAGCGCCGGCTATAGTCGCGCAATATTTCCTCATCCACTTTGACCCAATAGGGACTGCCATCGTAAGGGTTAGTATGTGGGCGCCAGACTCCTTCACCCAAAAAATGCACCTCGGTCACCCCAAATTTTTCAAGGTCGGCAATGGTGTAGTGAAAGCCGATATGATGTGTCGTTTCATAGGCTTGTTGGTAGCTCCCCAGCTGACCGTATATTGTAATCAATGGGTTAACGCCAAGGTATCGGAAAAAATCCATTTCCTGCTCTCGCTCCAGCTTTGGAGCCTGCCCTTTGGGAGGCGCCGGAAGCAGCTCGCGCAGCAACTGCTGATCAGCTACTGACAGCGGCACCACACTCGCCTCGTGCCGGGTTTCTCCCCACAGAGATTTATCCGCACGTTTTTCTTCCATATTCTCCTGCAGACTACCACCGTGAAATATCAGCCCCGAATTGTGGCGCACATACTTTTTCCGCGCTGCGGTAAAAATGAAATTTGCACAGGAAGAGACACAGAATTCATCGACTTCCACATCCATTTGCAGTTTATGCACCAGAACACCTATTCTCATACCCACCATGGTCAGACCTCCCGGACTTTTCACCCGTAGACGCCGATGTCGCAGATCATGTGACTGTTCGAAGGTTGTAAACTGTTGTAGCAGCTGCGGCGTCAACTGGCCGCGGAGCACTAGCTCGCCCGCCGCGTTAAAACCCACATAGGGGGCCGTCAATTGATGGTAGTGCCAGTAATTCACGCCGACCCCCACGGCCAGCAAAGTCACCGCCAGTAACAGCAACCACAAGGTATATTTCAACCGTCTACCGATCATAGAAAAACTCCACATGCTCATCAGCATCTTCACTTCGGTGAAGTAAAAGATTACCCATAGCATCAACTCGAACCTCCCAGCCGGGGGCGACGAGAGTCGTGGAGACTTGTTCACAAATCAGTGCCGGGCCGACGACCACACTGCCAGCCAGC
>DATBNH010000627.1:0-2762 GCA_036554405.1 Cellvibrionaceae bacterium
GCTGCAAATTACAGTTGATCACAAAAATCAGGTTGTCGAGCTTTTCCCGACCCGCCACAGAAATAGCGCCCAGGCTCTCTGGCTCATCACACTCGCCATCACCCAAAAAGGCCCAGACCTTGCGGTCACCCATTTCAATCAGCTCGCGCGCATTCATGTAGCGCATCATACGGGCTTGATAAATGGCAGTAATGGGGCCAAGGCCCATAGAAACTGTGGGGAACTGCCAGTAGTCAGGCATCAACCAGGGGTGTGGGTAGGAAGACAAGCCTTTTTGGTCCACTTCGCGGCGGAAGTTATCCAGTTGGTCTTCGCTCAAACGACCCTCTACAAACGAGCGCGCGTAGATACCCGGCGAGCTGTGGCCCTGGAAATACACCAGATCGCCTGGCTTATCGCCATCGTTACCACGGAAAAAGTGATTAAAGGCCACCTCATACAAAGTAGCGGCTGAGGAGAAAGAAGCAATGTGCCCGCCCAGATCATCGGCGCTCTTGTTGGCACGCACCACCATGGCAATAGCATTCCAGCGGATAATAGAGCGAATTTTACGCTCGATGTAAGAATCGCCAGGACTCTGCACTTCCTTACTGACCGGAATGGTATTGCGATAGGGCGTGGTAATCGCAGAAGGCTGATCTATGCCGTGATCGACAGCGGATTCAGATAAGTTCTTCAGAAGAAAAGCGGCGCGCTCTTTACCTCCGTGACGAACCACCGACTCCAGAGCGTCAAGCCACTCTCTGGTCTCAAGAGCATCAATATCTTCTATCATTCATATCTCCTCAGTCATGCGCTTTGATAAAGCACATCAGACATAGACAGTATCAGTCACGCACATACACTAACGGCTTTTTCCGCCAGGCAGGAACCCAAGCTGACACAGGGTTTTTGGTATAGAGTACTCAAATCACACGTAAATAAGGGCGTGAAAAATGCGCGAATTCTTACACATTTGGCACTTTTTTGCTAGTGCAGCCCTGCTTATAAACCAACAGGCATAAGAACATAGCATAAGCGGTATGCTTTTTGCTCAAGAATCGCACAGCCAGCTACATCGTAATGTCCGCACGGGCACCCGACCTGAGTCGATCAGGGCACAGGATACCCCTCTAGCTGCTGACGATACCGCGGTTGCTGCGGCGGCCTGAGGGGCGCCTCACCACTGCTGCCCCCCAACAACCAAAATTGGCGCTCGGGCAGCTGGAAAAAATCTCCGTAAGCCACCGTCAGTGTCTCGGCCGTTACCCTATTCAGCGCCGACAGCCGATCCGCCTGGACACTGAAATCGGCTTGATGGAAGTCTATCATTTGCCAGAATTGTCGTCCCCTGGCGGCCAGTGTGAGTGGTGGCTGTTGCCAGTGCTCACGCACCGCGCCGACAGCGGCACTGATGGATGCGGCCGCATCGGGCATATCGCTGGCCAGTAATTCGAGTAAAAGACTCATAAGCCGATTGCTGGACAAGCGTGTGGCGCTAGCAGATACCAGTGCCCCGGGGTAATCCATCAAGTTCAGCGGTTCAATCTGCAGTTGCACAGCATCTTCCTCGGCCTGTAACTGCTGTTGCCAGTGCCGCTGTAACAACTGCCTTAAAACCGCCATGTGTGCATAGCTGTCGGGACTGGCATCCGTGGCCTGCAAGTATACCCGAGCCGAGGGCAGCCCTGTGACTACCGGTAAATACACGCCTTTAGGTATAGCTTGACGATGGCGCGAGGCCTGAGGGCCAGCAGCTGCATTCAGTGGGAAAATCAGCACCTGGCGCGAAGGCTCAGCCCGGTTGCCGGGTTTGCTGAAGTAATGTTCAGTCAGTGCCGCCAGCCGCTGCGCCTCCTGTCGATAAAGATTGCCGTAGAAAAAAGCTTTCAGATAGCTTCCCTCAAAGAATTGTCGGGAAAACTGCTCAAAGGCTTCAAATTGCAGCTGCTCCAACGCCGTCACTATAGTCTCGGTGGGCCAGCTCGGCATCAGATGCCACTGCTCAACGATAGCCTCGGGCGTTTTTTTTCTGTGATCAAGCTGGGCAAGAAGTTCTCCCCGTGCTTTGGTAAATTGTCTTTCATCAAAACGTGCATCGGCCATCAATTGCCCCAGCCGTGTCAACATTAACCCGTGCAGGGAACTGTAACCGTTTAACGTCACCGACAACCCCAGCGGTTGTGCCGCCACATCAAATTCAAAGCCGGCGGAACGTGCCTGATACAGTTCAAATTGCAGTCGCTCCTGCAACAGATAAGCCAGTAGCTGCGTGCTCGCTGCTGCCGCCTCGCTGCCAATGGCCAGCTGATTATCAATACGCACAAAAATAGCGGTCTTAGGCACGGTAAATTCCACATCCTGTAAGTACCAGGCCTTAAATTGGGTTTTATCCAGTATTTTAACCGGCTCCCCTTCCCTGCCTTGTGCCGCCGTGGGGGTTGGCAGTAATTGCACCTCTTTAACATTCAGGCGTTGGGGAATAAAAGCATTGGCCTCGGGAAAAGACAACTTGCGCCGCACGGCTATTTTAATATCGGGTTGCTCGGTACTGATGGCAAGGCGTGAAAAAGGTGTGGCCAGCATGGGACTTAGCTGATCACTGTCAATTCCCGGGGCACTCAGGCTGACAATCACATTATTACTGTTAAGGTAACTCAGGTACTGGCTTTGCAGGCGCTCATTGTAGGCGACAAAACGGTAGGGCGCGTAGAGAGTGTCCTCAGCATGGATAGCATGCATGCGTCGGGCAATATCAGTAATGGCAACATTGGCGGCAGGAT
>DATBNH010000271.1:0-3383 GCA_036554405.1 Cellvibrionaceae bacterium
GCTACGGCCTTAACTTTGTCGACTATGGTGCAGCAGGTGGCGATGTTTGATCTATCGCATGCCTTCAATGTGGAGATAACCTCGCTTACGCTGGAAGAAAATGTCATCAAAAACAATGAAGGGGTAGGGGCGCAGTTCAACGGTGAGGCTATTGATCAATTCAGGTTTATCAACAATACTCTGGCCGATAATCAATTTTCAGCAGTAACAGAGTATTCCGGCAACGATTTACACTGGAGCGGTAATCGCGTTACTAATAATAAAAATAATGCTGTGCCAAAGTCGTCAGGGTTCAAAAACAGTGCTATTCCTACCGCTGATTTTTTATTCCCCACTACCATTGAGGTGCATAAACCTGTTGATTTTATCAATTCCTCAGTGTCGAATAATATCGGAGGGTTTATCTAGCATTTTTTATGTGACTTTGGGCAGGGGTTGCCCAGCACAGAAAGCAGCCCCACTTACACTTACACAAAGTCCGGCATCTATATCGTCACATTAGTAGTATGGGGTGCAAAAGGTAAAGCGGCTCGTAAACAACAATTAATTAATGTAGTTACGGGGTAGAACCCAGAGAGTGATTATGCCAACGAATAGTTTTTCTAATTTACAATGCCTGACCTTGGAAAACCCCAATGCCGGCCCCAGCGATGCCTGCGTTATCTGGCTACACGGGCTGGGTGCCAGCTGTAACGACTTTGCTAGCCTTTTGCCAGAGCTGACATTGGCTGAGGGCGCGCGGTTACGTTTTATTTTCCCGCAGGCGCCAACCTTGCCGGTCACGGTAAATAACGGTTATTCGATGCCCGCCTGGTACGATTTGCTAAGCCTTGATGTAGAGCGTAAATTCAATGCCGAGCATTTGGCTCAAGCCAGTGACGCCATTGGCCAGTTAATTGAACAGCAAGTGGCAGCGGGCATTGCCAGTGAGCGTATTGTGCTGGCGGGGTTTTCTCAGGGCGGTGCAGTCGCCTATGATGCGGCACTAAACAGCGAACGCCCGCTGGCCGGCTTAATAGCGCTGTCGACCTATTTTGCCAGCAGCGAAACCTGCCGCTTTACCGAGCAAAACAAGCACTTGCCCATTTCCATTCAGCATGGTTTATACGATGAGGTGGTAGTGCCCGAGCTGGCGACAAAAGCCGAATCCATTCTGCAGGCACAAGGCTATGTTTTTGATTCTCATCGCTACCCAATGGCCCACGAGGTGTGCGCGGAACAGATTGGCGATATCAGCGCTTTTATCAATCGTTGCCTATATCCCTTGATGCCGGGTGACTAACAAATAACGCTGACAATCGGGCTATTATTTTTTAGCGTCTTGACGCGCGCGAACATTGGCCAGTAACGCCTTAAGTTCAGTCTCTGCCCACTGGCTGGCTTCGGCCTCAGAGGCGAAGCCCTCTTGCGCCTTGGATACAATCGTTTTGCTGGAGCTGGCGCGGCGGGTAAGCTCGGCGCGCCATGTGCCATTAGATTCGCTAATGAGGTAGTCATATTTTTTAACGGTGGCCATGTGATTTCCTGTGGGCAAGTGATGGCTGGAAGAGGAAATTCTATCGGCTCGGCACATGCTTTTATATAAAGCCTGCTGAGATGCCGAGGGTGTGCATTATGCACGCATTCTCGCCATCCACAATATTTTTTGGTCCGTGGGTACTAGTGAGCATAGGCGCATCCCGCAGAAAATGTTCCTATTGTGTTCAGTCGCTGGTACATTACCAAAAAGATCTATTAAAGCGTCACCGGCTAACCGGAATAGGATATGGCGGAAATATCACCCAAAGTTGGTCATTACTAATGGTTTCAATGACTCAGGAAGAGACACGGGATTTAACCATCAGCGGGCAGCACCATTATAGCTCTGCGTATATTGACGACGCCGCCATTCAGGCCGCCTTGCAGCCCTGGGCTGCCATGGAGTGTTATCAGCTGGGTTCGGGCAGACACTTGGCGCAGATGGAAGTGCTCAACCTTGGCAGGCAACAGGTAGTGCGTGAAACCCAGCTGGCGTCGGTGCAGAAGCTGGGCGTGACCCCGCCGGGATTTTGTACGCTATCTTACTGCACACCTGCTCCCAACTTTCGTTTCTCTGAACTGGGTGTTGACAGCAGCACCATTTTCTTTATGCCTGAGCGTACTGAGTATGATATCTACGTTCCCGAAGGCATCCAAACATCTTACATCAGCTTTCAACTTGATAATTTTTTGCAAGGGGCGCAGGCATTGAACCCTGCGCAGTGGGAGCGAGCGCCAAGGCAATTGCAGTCTATCCATAATGGCCAACAGCCTGCGTTACAATCAGCAATAACTCAGTGGCTGCAGTGTACCCAGGCGTTCACGCCTGCACAAAGTGAGCAATTCAATGAGCAGTTGCTTCAACAGGTATTGCTTATTGCAACTGCGCAAAGTGCTGACTATACCCCTCTCTCGCTGGCCGAGCGGCTGCAGGCGTTTCATACCTGCCGCAAGGCGCGGAGCTACATAGAAGAGTGTTTTGGCCTCGATATCGTTCCGTCCATCAGTGCCATTTGCAGGGTGGTCGGTGTATCCGAGCGCAATTTGCAATATGCCTTCCGGGCTTATGTGAATATGTCGCCACTGGCCTATTTGCGCGCTTGCCGATTAAGCAGTGTGCGTACACTGCTGCGCACGTCAAATGCAGCCACTACCACAGTCACCGCCGTTGCCATGCGTTTTGGCTTTTTGCATCTTGGCCGCTTTGCCAGCGATTATAAAAATACCTTCGGCGAGTTCCCCTCTGCCACCCTTGAAGCACGATTTTAACCACCGCTTTGCGGAAAGTGGATAGCTCCCTCTGTGTTCCCTCGTTAAGCTCACCGGTTGTTCCTGTCTTGGTCAACACCCCATAACGCTACATGATGCTGGTATTTCTCAGGCTGGCCATCATTGCAACCCACTTAAGAGAGCTGCTATGAACCACACCTACTGTCGTCTCTGGAATACCGCTAGCCAACGCTACCAGCCCGCCGCTGCATTCGCCTCTGATCTGGCGCGCGGCAATGCCCGTGGCCGAGGGCGCAAGCTGGCGCTGGCGCTGGCCATAGCCGCTATCGCCGGTGGCGCTCACGCTGGGCCCGATGGCGGTAATGTGATCGACGGCGCGGCGGATATCTATCATCACCACAACACCACCGATATTCACCAGCACACCGATAACGTCACCATCACCTGGGATACCTTTGATATCGATGCCGATGAAATCGTTAACTTTATTCAGCCCGGCAGCGAATCTTTAGCCCTTAACCGTATTTTCAGTGCCGATGGCACGGTGATTCAGGGCCAGCTTAACGCCAATGGCCGGGTATTTTTGATCGATGCCAACGGCGTACTCTTTGGCCAAACGGCCCAGGTGAATGTGG
>DATBNH010000647.1:0-24441 GCA_036554405.1 Cellvibrionaceae bacterium
TACTTCGCCGCTCTTACGCCTCCATGCGCCCGCGGCATACGCGGGCCATGGATGGCCTTAGTGCAGATCATGCAGGAGCAATTATCTGCCCGTACTTCCTGTACATAAAAAAAAGCCGGTAACAATTGTTACCGGCATAAAACTGACACCCTTGGGGGGTGATGTCAGTTACGGATCACCATGCTAAGCAATACGTCTCACTACACACTCTGACGGAGCCGCCGGGGATAAGTTCACCGGCACTTGAAAAAAATTTGTGGGCGCTGTCATCAACCCACACCAGCACCCAAACTATTATTCGAACCCCATACTTTTCAGAAAATTCGGAACGGAAAATTCGGGACAGCCCTAGATTTTTTACTTCGCCGCTCTTACGCCTCCATGCGCCCGCGGCATACGCGGGCCATGGATGGCCTTAGTGCAGATCATGCAGGAGCAATTATCTGCCCGTACTTTCTGTACATAAAAAAAAGCCGGTAACAACTGTTACCGGCATAAAACTGACACCCTTGGGGGGTGATGTCAGTTACGGATCAACATGCTAAGCAATACGTGTACTGCACATTCTGACGGAAGTCTTAACGATAAGTTCACCAACACTTGTTAAAGTTTGTGAGCGCTGTCATAAACTGAGTCTTTAACACAGAACTCCAGCGCCAGCAGCTCACCCTGGTCCGCGAAGCGCTTGGGCATACGCGGGCCATGAATGGCCCTAGTGCAGACCATGTACGACTTAAGGGACTTGGGAGGTACGCTTACAGGATGTAAGTGATAGGACCGAGTCGGGAACAGAGGTCGAGGACGGCGCAGGATGCTAAAGCCGAGGAGCAGTCATCTGTCCGTACGCCGTCCTGTCCATCGCCGCTCTCGCGCGTCCATGCGCCCGCGGCATACCGGACGTCCTGTCCATAAAAAAAGCCCCGACCATTGGATCGGGGCTTGCTTTGCAGGTGTTTCGTGCTGCCAAATTGGCTCAGCGAATCGAGGAGGAGCTCATGAAGAATCGTGTATTCAATCAGTGTGCTAATACTCTGAGCCCCGCTGTCATACAAAGTTCCAACAACGTGTAAAAAAGTTTTATCAGTGCGCCTCGTCCCAGTTGTTGCCTGCTCCGGCCTCAACCAGCAGCGGCACTTTAAGACTAAGGGCGTTTTGCATGCGCTCTATTACGCCTTCACGCACGGCATCCAAATCTTTACATGAAACTTCAAGCACCAATTCATCATGCACTTGCATAATCAGTTTGGCATCAAAATCACTATCATCCAGCCAAGCGGATACGGTAACCATGGCGCGCTTGATAATATCTGCTGCGGTTCCCTGCATAGGGGCATTAATCGCGGTGCGTTCGGCGGCTTGTTGCAACATCTTATTGCGGGCATTGATCTCTGGCAGGTACAGCCGCCGGCCCAACAGGGTTTCCACATAGCCCTGCTCGTGGGCGCGAGCACGGGTTTGCTCCATGTAACGCGCCACACCGGGGTAGCGCTCAAAGTAGCGGTCGATATAACCCTGGGCCTCATTGCGTCCCAAATGCAGCTGCTTACCCAGGCCAAAGGCCGACATGCCGTAAATCAAACCGAAGTTGATCGCCTTGGCGCGGCGGCGCATTTCATCGGTCACCTTATCCAGTTCAACCCCGAAAACCTCGGCGGCAGTGGCGCGGTGAACATCCAGCCCTTTGGCAAAGGCATCCAGCAAACCCTGATCGTCCGACAGGTGCGCCATAATGCGCAGTTCAATTTGCGAGTAATCAGCCGCTAGTAACTGGTAGCCCTCCGGGGCGATAAACGCCTGCCGGATGCGCCTGCCCTCGGGTGTGCGAATGGGGATATTCTGTAAATTCGGGTCGGCCGACGACAGCCGGCCGGTTGCCGCCACCGCTTGGTGATAGGAGGTGTGAATCCTGCGCGTGACGGGGTTGATCATTTTTGGCAGCTTGTCAGCGTAGGTGGACTTTAGCTTAGCCAGGCCCCGATACTCCAGCAACAACTTAGGTAGCGGGTAATCCAGCGCCAGTTCTTGCAACACGTCCTCGGCGGTAGAGGGTACGCCGGTTTTGGTTTTCTTTTTCGCCGGAATGCCAAGCTTGTTAAACAACACCTCGCCCAGCTGCTTGGGCGAGCTTAAATTAAACTCGCCGCCAGCCAATTCGTAGGCTTCGCGCTCCAGCTGCACGAGACGCTCGGCCAACTGTTGCGAGTGCTCACCGAGTTTTTTAGCATCAATCAAGGCGCCATTGCGCTCAATATCCGCCAGCACTGGCACCAACGGCATCTCAATGTCATTAAATACCCGTTTCAACCCCTCCTCTTGTTCCAGACGGGGCCACAGCGCTTGGTGCAGACGAATACATATATCAGCGTCCTCGGCGGCGTAGGGGCCGGCCTGCTCGATGGCAATTTGGTTAAAGGTCAGCTGCTTGGCACCCTTGCCAGCGACATCTTCAAAGTGAATGGTTTTGTGATCCAGGTATCGCAGTGCAAGCGAGTCCATATCATGCCGCCCGGCCACCGAGTTGACCACATAGGACTCCAGCATAGTGTCCCAGGCGATGCCGTTCAGGGTAATGCCGTGATTTTTCAGCACATTGCGATCGTATTTAAGATTCTGCCCGATTTTGGCTTTGCCAGTATCTTCCAGCAGTGGCTTTAGCTGCGCCAGCACCCACTCCCTATCCATCTGCACCGGTGCATCCAGATAATCGTGCGCCAATGGCACATAGGCAGCCTCGCCCTCGTCAATCGCAAAAGATACACCGACAATTTGAGCGCTCATGGCCTGCAGGCTGGTGGTTTCGGTATCAAAAGCAAAGGCCGGCGCCGCCTTCAGCTTCTCCAGCCAGGAGGCCAATCCCTGCTGGTCATAAATAATTTCATAGTGAGTGCTTACTTCTTTTTTGAGCGGCGCATCACTTTCAATATCGTCACCCAACTCATCAATCCAGCCCCTGAATTCCATCTCTTCGAATAGTGCCTTGAGCGCTGGTTTGTCGGGCTCTCCCAGGACAATGTCGGCAACGGACAGCTGCAGCGGTACGTCCAGCTTAATGGTGGCCAATTGATAGGACATATAGGCCTGATCGCGATGTTCGGCGAGTTTTTCCGGCATTTTTTTGGCGCCGCGAAAATCCAGCGAACGCACCGCTTCGAGATCGGCGTAAATAGCATCGAGACCGCCAATCCCCTGCAATAGAGCCTGGGCGGTTTTCTCCCCCACGCCGGGAACACCGGGAATATTGTCAGACTTATCGCCCATCAGCGCCAAAAAGTCGATCATCAGCTCCGGCCCAAAGCCGTACTTTTCGGTGACACCGGCCTCATCCAGCTCGCTGCCGGTCATGGTATTAACCAGCCTTACATGGGGGTTAACCAGTTGCGCCATATCTTTATCGCCGGTGGAAATCACCACCGGCAGTCCGGCATTGCCAGCCTCAACTGCCAAGGTACCAATAACATCGTCGGCCTCGACGCCGTCTTCAATTAACAGTGGCAAGCCCATGGCACGCACAATGCTGTGGATGGGCTCCACCTGGGGGCGCAGATCATCGGGCATCGGCGGGCGCTGGGCCTTGTAAGATTCGAACAACTGGTCGCGGAAGGTTTTGCCTTTGGCATCGAATACCACCGCTATGGGACTGTCCGGGTAATCCTTGAGCAGGCGCCTGATCATACTAATGACACCTTTAACAGCACCGGTGGGTTGGCCCCGGGAATTGGCCAGCGGCGGCAGAGCATGGTAAGCGCGGTACAAATAGGAAGAACCGTCCACCAGGACGATGGGGCGAGTGTTGGACATGGCAGATAGCACCCAAAAACATATTAGTGGCGCACAGGATACACCAAAGCCAACGTCAGAACCTCACCGCGAGGGCGCCGTAACAGATGGTACTTTTTACCACATGCAGAAAACCGCTAAAAAATACGCAGAAATATGGACTTATCGCACAAACCTGATTCTATTTATACATTTTTACATATACACCCTACACATAGCATCCGCATTTTGTTACCATACGTAACACTTGGTAACAGGCAGCCACAAGCCGCCTGGTACTGCAGCAAGCCACTCCACACACCAATAAGAGTGGCTTTTACCAACCCACCCACGGAGGGCTTTTTATGAAAACTTTTGGTGTATTACTGCTCACAGGCCTACTGGCCACTAACCTGGTTTTAGCGGACGAAACCACTGTCGACAAAGACGTTAATTTGACATTGGCCGCACGCGCCCCGCAAGAGGCGAGCTGGACTCCGGCCCAAACCCGGGAAACACCCGAGGTCAAAGTCACAGACATTGATTTGAACGATCAATTGAAAGGGCAATTGCAAACATTGACTAACAGCATTGGCGATCGCCTTGAAGTGAAGCTCAATGAAAAAATGCAAAAAGAGATGGCTCTGGATTTTTAGACTGTTTATTCCATAAAAGCCGGCCTTAGAGTACATATTGCTCTAAGGCCGGTTTTTTTATGCCTACATGGCGCATATCTCGTCGGAATTTGTACAGATATAGCGATTAGTTTTAGCAACGTAGCAGGATAAACCACCAGAATCACAATTTTTAATAGTCTTCACTTTATTGTCATCAAACACAGCTAGAATGAGGCAGTCGGCTGCTGAGATACGTATGGACAGCCAATAGTGATTCTGCTTCAAAAATTGCCCGTTAACGCCTTAGAGCCTGCCATGAGGGACGCCCACATTGAACCAGCACCTGATTTTCTCCCAGCCCGGTGTTTTTCGCCTGCAACAATTGGCCAACACCATCTATCATCAAACCGGACAACGCCACCGCCTTTCTTCCGAACAGGGCATTAATCAGCTGCTGCGCGCTGCAACCAAACTGAATCAGCCAGAAATTCGCAGTGCTTTTGAACGTTTTACACAGGAATTAAATCAGCATCAGCTGCAACAGTTAAGCCTGCGGGGTATCGGTCTGCCCGGCCAAGCCCTATTGACCCAGGCAGGCTGATAAATCCAGCGCCAACGCCTGTAGTAGCTGACTATAGCTTTGAGTGCCAGGGCGAGTGGCCAGCGGGTCCAACTCTGCCAGCACCAGCCCGCCGCGCCGCGCCAGGTTATCCACCATGGCGCTATCGGCCCCGGGTTCGGTAAACAGGCAACGCGCGCCTGTTAGCGACTGGCTTAAGTGATGCACATGGCGCGCACCTGGCTGCTGCTCGGGCGTAAGGCTAATATAATCCATCTGCTTGAGGCCGTAACGCGCGACAAAATGATTGTAAGCATCGTGGTAAACCGCAAAACCCTCCTTATTTAGCGGTGCCAATTGTGTTTGTAGGTCGGTATCCAGCAGCTGCATGCGCGCCGCAAAATCTTCTGCCCGGCGACGATACACAGGTGCCAAACTCCCCTGTATTTCACCCAGTCTCTCGGCGATGGCATTCGCTATTACCACCGCATTTAAAGGGTTTAGCCACAGGTGCCAGTCCTGCTCATGCTGTTGCCCATGACTGTGCCCATGGTGGTGGTGCGCAAGCGCACTGGGCCAGTGCAAGCCCGGAAGTTGCGATAGGGTCAGCACCTGTTGCGGAGACTTGCCCGCCAGCGGCTTTTGTAAAAAGCCTTCCAGGCCCGCACCAATCCAAATCACCAACGGCACGCTATTTATCTGGCGCATATCCGATACCCGCAGGGAAAACTCATGAGGTGAGCCACCGGCAGGCAAGAGCGTGTCCACATCACCGGTAATTTCGCGGGCAATAAGCGCCAGCGGCTTAATGCTGGCAAGCACCGATGGCTCGCTGGTATACACGGGCAGTGAAGCCAGCAGCAACAAGCCGCCGAGTGCCCGCAACATTTGTTTGTACATAAGTAAATTCCAGCGCAGCGGCTGCAAGCAGAATGAATGTGACTAATGGTTATACTATAACATATTCGCTATAATCCCCGGATGGAAAATAGCAACCTGGCATTCAGCTCTCACAACCACCACCATTGCGTTAACGATGCGATGAAAGTGGCCGCCAATCTTTGCGCCGAACGCGGAGTACGCCTGACACCACTGCGCAAACAGGTGCTGGGGCTTATCTGGCAGAGCCACAAACCGCTGGGGGCCTATACGCTGATCGACATGCTGGCCACCGAGTCCACTCGTCAAGTGGCACCACCCACAGTTTACCGAGCACTGGATTTTTTACTGGAGCAGCGCTTGATTCACCGCATTGGCGCCATAAACGCCTATATCGGCTGCCCGCATCCGGACCACCACCACTCCAGCCATTTTTTATTGTGCGATCAATGCGGGCGCGCCGAAGAAATTCATACTCAAGCGTTAAGCCAAGCCATTAAAGCCGCCGCCACCAATACCGGTTTTGTTATTCAGCGCCAGTCGCTGGAGGTGTTCGGTCTCTGCCCGCTGTGTCAAACCGAGCCCGATAATGCCTGAAGATCTATTACTCAGCGCGCATCAACTCACTATTGAACGCAACAAGCGCACCTTGCTCAATGGCGTTAGCCTGTCTATCCGCGCCGGTGAAATTGTCACTCTGATCGGCCCCAATGGCGCCGGTAAAACTACTCTGGTGCGCGCCATTTTAGGTTTAATCACGCTTACCAGTGGCACCCTTGAACGCCAGCGCGGACTGCGTATTGGCTATATGCCACAAAAGCTGCATATTGATGCCAGCCTGCCCCTGAGCGTGGCGCGCTTTTTAACGCTCGGGGGCGCTAGCGTTAAAGAGGTTAGCCATGCGCTTACCCGCACCGGCGCAGAAGCCTTATTACATCAATCCCTGAGTGCGCTCTCTGGCGGCGAAACTCAGCGGGTGCTACTGGCCCGCGCCCTGCTCGGGCGCCCACAACTGCTGGTACTCGACGAACCGGTGCAAGGTGTGGACGTTACCGGCCAGGCAGCGCTCTACGCCCTGATTAACGATTTGCGTACCGAGCTGAACTGCGGCGTGCTGCTGGTTTCCCACGACTTGCACTTGGTAATGGCCAATACCGATACGGTGATCTGCCTCAATCAGCACGTTTGCTGTCATGGTCACCCGGAACACGTCACCAACGATCCGGCCTTTATTGAATTATTCGGCAGCCGCGCCGAAGCCCAGGTGGCGCTGTATACCCACCATCACGATCATCAACACGATGATCACGGCAATTTAATCTCTGATCACGAGCACCCCGATGCCTGAATTTTTACTGCTAGCACTCGCTGCCGGTATCGGCGTCACCCTGGCCACCGGCCCCCTCGGTTGTTTTGCCGTATGGCGACGCATGGCTTATTTTGGCGACACCATGGCGCACTCGGCGCTGGTGGGCGTTACTCTGGGTTTATTATTGGATATTAATCTGGGCCTGGCTGTTGCCTTTGGCTGCCTGCTGGTGGCACTGGCACTGGTGGCCCTGCAACAGAACCGGCAGCTGGCCACCGACACCCTGCTCGGCATTCTCTCCCACGCCACCCTCGCCCTGGGCCTGGTGTCCATTGCCGTGCTGGTGCCGGGGCAAGTTAACCTGATGAGCTACCTGTTTGGCGATATCCTCGCCACCAACACAGCCGATGTGGTCACTATCTGGCTGGTGAGTACCGTGGTATTAATGGTGTTGGCCTTTTTATGGCGGCATTTATTGGCGATTACTGTGCATGAGGATCTGGCCCGTGTTGATGGCATCCCCGTTGCCGCTGTACGCACCACCTTAATGCTGTTAATGGCAGTAGTCATTGCCCTGACCATGAAAATTGTCGGCGTACTGTTAATTACCGCCCTGTTGATTATTCCCGCCGCTACCGCGCGCCGTCTGGCCCACACGCCGGAACAGATGGCAGTGCTGTCCAGCCTCATCGGTGCGCTGTGTGTGATCGCCGGTCTCACCGCCTCATTTTACTGGGACTGGCCCGCCGGCCCGGCCATTGTTATTGCCGCCACCGCCGCCTTTTTATTGTCACTCGCAGCCGGTCGGACTTAGATGTTCATTACGAGGGCGACACGTTCCACCCCTGCATTGTCACAAAAGCTTCAACAACTTGAAGTCTTTTTGTCACCGGAGTTTTCCACACTTTAGCCTTCACAGGCTGACACAGGGTAAGCCAATGACTGCCGCCACCGCAGCGACATTGATTAAAGGCCGAACCATCTGGATTTCCGATATTCACCTTGGCTTTCGCGACTGCAAAGCCGAATACCTGTTGGAGTTTCTCGACAATATCCACTGCGACACTCTCTATCTGGTGGGGGATATTATTGATATGTGGGCACTCAAGCGCAAATTTCGCTGGCCGCAAAAGCACTATCAGGTCATGCTCAAGCTGTATGCGCTGGCCAATAATGGCACCCGGGTGATTTACGTGCCGGGTAACCATGACGAACCCATGCGCCGCTTTTGCGGCAACTTGTTTGGCCCTATCGAAATCATTAAAGAGCATGAGTACACCACCGCCGCGGGTAAACGCCTACTGATTATGCACGGCGATGCTATGGATGCTTACATCAATCTTACCTGGGTAACCCGCTTTTGCGGCGACATAGCCTATGAGCTATTACTGTTTATAAACCGCTGGGCCAACCGCTGGCGCAAGTGGATGGGGCGCCCCTACTTTTCTTTGGCGGGGTTGATTAAAAGCAATATCAAAGGCGCCAAAGACGCCATAGCCACCTACCAAAAAGAGGCCATGGATGAGGCACAGCGGCGAGGCTTTGACGGCGTAGTGTGCGGCCATATCCACTCACCGGCCACAGACGAAGTAGACGGTATTAGCTATTATAATACCGGTGACTGGATTGAAAGCTGCACGGCGCTGGTAGAGGACTTCTCGGGTGAAATACGCCTGTTGCACTATAGCGATCAGAGCCAATGGCAAACTGTCAGCACGCCCTTAAACCGAAAGCAGGCCGCGTAAAATATGCTATGGTTAGCAAAACCCTGATGGCGCTTGCTTAAGGACTAACAATGGCTAGTTACCAAACCGTACTTAATTTCTGGTTTAAGGAATTAACGCCTGAGCAGTGGTTTAAAAAAGATGCCACGCTCGACAAGCAAATCACCGAGCGCTTCTCGGGGTTGTTGTTGCAGGCAAGCCAATGTGAACTATTTTCGTGGCGGGACGAGCCCAAGGGCAGATTGGCTGAAATTATTGTGCTCGATCAATTTTCGCGCAATATTTTTCGTGACACCTCGGCAGCTTTTGCCACCGACCCCCTGGCGCTCGCTCTGGCACAGGAGGCAGTTACCCGAAAGGCTGATCAAGCATTAACAACCAGCGAACGCAGTTTTCTCTATATGCCCTATATGCACAGCGAATCGGCGGCAATTCATGCGCTTGCTATGCAATTGTTTAATCAGCCGGGGCTTGAAAATAATCTGGAATTTGAGCGAAAGCATAAAGACATTATTGACCGCTTTGGACGCTACCCACATCGCAATACCCTTGTGGGTCGCACCTCAACCGATGAAGAGCTTGCATTTTTACAACAGCCAGGCTCAGGCTTTTAAAGCACTAAATCGGGTTTAATGTGGTTATGCCATCCTTCCCTTCCAAAACAATGGGCACATCTCTCTTTGTGCTCTCTCCACACCCCTGAAAACTCTGGCACCCTCCTTGCACCGACTAGAAAAGCTTGACCTTGTTTCACATTAAACCGGGCCGCAATAAGCTTTTTTACAAGCGTATAGAAATTTATTGTAGGGCTTACAAAACTACGGAGAAACCCGCAATGTATCAGTCAAACTTGAGATTGGCAGGCATTATCGTTGTACTTTTATCTCTGGTCGCCTGTGCCAGCAACAACAACATACCTACCACCTTGGTAACGCAAGCGGAATCCAGCATTCGTCAGGCAGAGAGTGCTGGGGCAGAACAACATGCACCTGTCGCTCTGCGCGATGCCAAGCGATATCTGGCATCGGCGAAAACGCAAAGCGCCAACGAGAATTATGAGGTAGCCAATAAGCTTTTGGAGAAATCTCTGGCGGAATCTGAATTTGCCTCCGCCAAAAGCCTGGCAGAAAAGTCAGAACGCTCAGCTGACCGGATGAAAGAGAACTTACGGGTTCTTGAGAATGAAGTTAACAACCGTCAGTAATCAGAATCAAAAGAGGACTCTATTATGTATAAGCAAACATTACTTGCAACATCACTAGCAGCCGTATTAATTACCGGTTGCGCCTCGACGCCTGAGGGCGATGATCGCGCTGAACAATTGCGCAACGATTACGAACAATTGGTTGCCGTTCATCAGGCCAGTGATTACGCCCCCATAAAAACAAAGGAAGCGGAAGAAGAGTTATTGAAGCTTGAGCGACTGATTAACAACAAAGCCGATGACGCTGACATTGAGCATCAAGTGTTTATTGCCCGTAGAAAACTTGACACTGCCGAGCAAAACGTTCGCATGAAAAAAGCCGATGAATTTATCGAGCAATCGGATTCGCGGCGTGACGAGCTGATTATTGCCGCTCGCACACGCGATGCCACAGAGGCACAATCTCGCGCCGAGGCCATGACCCGTGAAGCTCAATTAGCACAACAGCGTGCCGAAGCCATGGCCCGCGAAGCTCAGTCGGCACAAAGACGGGCCGAGCAAGAAGCTGAAAGAGCACGTCTTGCCGATGAGCGCGCCGAAAAAGCCGAAGCGCTTGCCGCACAAATGCAATCGCGAGCCGAGGCGCTTGAGAGTGAAATTAAAGATCTTTCAACCCAGCAAACTGATCGAGGCTTGGTATTAACTCTTGGCAATATCCTGTTTGAATTCGACAAAGCAGAAGTCAAATCAGGTGCAGGTCGAACCCTGGAGCGAGTTGCCCAATTTTTAAATGAATACCCGGATCGCAAGGTGATGGTTGAAGGCTTTACCGACAATGTCGGCAGCAGCAGCTACAACGAAGACTTGTCCGATCGCAGAGCCCGTGCCATTAAAGAAAAGCTGGTAGCTTCCGGTGTTGATAGTGATCGCGTATCGACTCGTGGCTACGGCTCTCAGCATCCAGTTGCCAGCAACGATTCCGAATCCGGCAGATTACAGAACCGTCGGGTAGAAATTATTATTGCCGAGCAGGGCGAAAATGTTAGCGACCGTTAACATAATCCTCTCAAGAAAAGCGAGCCGACAGGCTCGCTTTTCTATTTACAGAGGCATTGCTGAATTTCTCACCATAACCAATCAATGAAATAGCGTTTTTATTTCAAAACCAGCGGAGTATTTTCAAAGCTCACCCCTGGCCAACCGTGGCGAATAAAATTGCGAATATTGGCATGATCACTTCCGTCAGGGTTAGCTAATACATCATCCCGGTAATAGGCACCAAAACATGCCAGCGTTTGCGCTTCAGTAAGACCATTGAGCTGAGCAAAGGCCAGTATTTTACACGAGCCTTCATTGCTACCGGCCTGGTTATACAAATCTCCATTGGTAAAGGCTGTGGGCGTGTAATGGTAGCAGGCATCAATAATATTAATGGTTTCTTCAAACTCAATATTCAGTGGCTCACTGTTTAGCCGAATCAAAAAAATATCTAATGTCATGGTAAATCCCCGTCATAATTCTACTTTCAATGACTAAAATCCAGCCATAAAGCGATTTTCATCTTAACAGTCAATTAATCGAGAGCCTGCATTATGGACGTATTCCGCGCCAACAAACAGGAAAACCTTGAATACCGGCACCGTCGGAGCAGCTTCGACCACAGGACCGCCAACACCACTATTATTGATGTTGGCACCATTCGAGTACATAGAAAGATTGCTTGTTGCCGCCTCCAATGTCAAATCTTCGACTATGACGGCCAATATCTTGTCTGAATTTATCAATGATGGGGAAGCCTATATGCCAGCAGAGGGGTATTATGCAGGGCGGTAAGCTGGATCGCTCAGAGGTTGATAGCCTCTGTCAGTATCTATTCGGCACTGAGCGTTTAGATACCCCTATAAAAACGCCCCAGAGAAAGCTTATTCTCCGGGGCGCTGCGGTAAAACCTTGCACTTAGAAGTCTAAACGAACACCAGCCTCCACCGTTGGACCATACTCTTCGTACTGTGAATTAAATTCAGAGCTTCCCCAATAGGCATATAAGGGCTCATCATTTACATTCACCACGTTCAAATATACCTGTAACATTTCGTTGAAGCGGTATTTACTCGATATATCTATCTGCAAGTGATTATCTTGATAGCGGTCAAAGGCAGGGTCTGAGGTATCGTCAGTGCCATCAAAAAATTCACTCCGAAAGGCTGCCGCTAAGCGAATATTAAACCCGTGCTTTTCGTATCCCAAAGCAACATTAAAAATATGATCAGACTGCCCGGGTAGAGAAATATCAGTCGCACGCTCGGGCATGTCCGCTTTGCTGTCGGTAAATGTATAGTTAGCATCTAGTAAAAAACCATTCCAGAAGCCAGGCAGGAAGTCAAACTGACGAATAAAAGCCAACTCCAGGCCATAGAGTTCGGCATCGCCGCCGTTAATCGTTTGAATAACCTCATCAAAATCTTCAAAAGGAGCTTCACCTGCCACATTCGTGCTCAAGAAGTAGTTGCTGATATCTTTATAAAAAAATCCAGCCGAAACCATACTCACGCCAGTGGGATAAAACTCCCAACGCAAATCAAAGTTAGTTGACTCCAGTGGATCCAGATCCGGGTTGCCGCGTTCCATAACCCGCGCAATATCATCGCCAGAGCCTTCAATTTCAATAAACTGCCAGGGACCTGCCGCCTCAAAACCGGGGCGAGCAATAGTGGCGGTTAGCGCTCCACGCAATGCCATATTTTCTTGTAGTGCATAGTTTAGATGCAGGCTTGGAAATACGTTAGTGTATTTTTTACTCACCGAATAATCAGACAGTATCGGTTCGCCATCGTTGACATTCTCATCGATGCTCACCTGAGTGCCTTGCCCGCTATAGTCAGTCTGCTCCACCCTTACACCGCCAATCACGGTCAGGCGCTCAAGCTCAATATTGGCCATCAGATAGGCTGCGTTAATATCCTCTTCAAGGTCATAGTCTTCTGCAGCACTATCAATAAGGGCGTCTTCTTCATTGAGCTCGAAATTGTTGCGATTGTTGTAAAAGAAATCTCGGTATTTGTCCCTATCCACCGCCGGGCCGAAATCACCTTGGGGCGGGTGATCTACCGGTGCATCCTGAGCGAAATCAGCCATGGTGTAGGTATCACCAAAGTCTTCGTATAGGCTGATATCAATATTGTTCTCTTTTTCCCGCTGGCGAAGCTTTACCCCAAACTTGAAAAATCCGGGCATCTCGCCAAAACTCATATCGCGCTGCACGTTGAAACTCAAGGCTAACTCGCGCTCTTCATTGAACACCGTTTCACCTTCGGCAGAATCAAGTACAAAGTCGCGGGCGTTATTACCTTGATCACCGATCACATACATCAACGGTTGCTGAGCATCGGCGGATTTGTCATAGCCCATATTGACATCTTCGGCAATAAATTCGCCGGTAATCTCTAAATTGCCCGCCTCCCCAGCGGTAGCGTAGCCAAGATTATAATCAATGGTCCAGTCGTTGAGATTGTTTTTTCCGCCCAAGCTGTAGCTTGTGATTTCAACGATTTTATTACTGTCTGAATGGGCCTTTTCGTATTCAGCACCGGAGAATTCACCGCTATCGGCATCCAATCCTTCAATATCTCCCTCCTCAAAGATAAAGATGTTTTCAGCTTTTACTTCGGCATCGTCAAATTCGCTGTACAGCGTGCGAAGATAATATTCAGCAGTATCACTGGGTCGGTAGTCGAAGTTAAGGGCGACGCTGGTGCGCTTGCGAGTCAACACATAATCGCGCTGCTCGCCTTCCAACATAGCCCGTACTTCGTCGCCGTTAGGCGCTTCAGTCATCTCCCAAGGTGCCGCCTCAATGCCATCGGAAACAGTATCCCGATCAAACTGGCTAACGGCAAAGGCGATCCCCAGGTTGTCTTCACCGCCACCGATGCTAAACAAGTCAGTGTAGTAGCCGGAGATGTCCGGGCTGGTTTTTTCATTCGTGGTATTGTAGCTTCCACCCAATGTCACACTGCCACTGCGACCACCCAGGTCAAAAGCGGTTAGCGTTTTCACTTCAATATTACCGCCAACGGCATCGCCATCCATATCCGGGGTAATAGCTTTGGTAATCTCAACCGATTCCACCAGGTCTGAGGAAATTGCATCCAGGTTAACAGCACGCGAATCGGCCTCAGGACCGGGAATGCGCATGCCATTAATAGTCGTTGAATTAAAGTTAGGGTCTATACCGCGAATAACCACAAAGCGCCCTTCCCCCTGATCGCGCTGTACCGATATGCCCGGAGCACGCTGCAACGCTTCGGCAACGTTTTGATCGGGAAAGTTACCTACTGAATCCGAAGACAGTACATCGATCACCGAGGGTGCACGCCGCCGCCGATTAATAGCAGCGGCTTGACCCGCTGCCTGACTGTCAATCAGCAAGCCCTTCAGCTGATTGGCATTGCCCTGATCGCTACTACCGCCAATGCGAATACTCACCTCAGCAGTCTGGCCCGCCACAACGGTAACGGTCACACGCTCTGGCATGGCGCCGCCATATTCTGAAACCAGTTCGTACTCGCCCTCAGGTATATTGTTAAAACGAAAGCGTCCATCACGACCGGTCACTTCGCGAAGGCGTTCGCCTTCAATTCGCACTTCTGCATCGGCAAATGAATACTCGCCCGTCGCATCTGTGACCTTGCCACTAATAATCCCATTACCTTGTGCCTGTACTATTGCACAGAAGGCAAGCATCCAGAATCCGAAAATACCCGTTAACAGGTATTTCTTGTTGTTGTTCATGGCCTTTCCCCTAAATAGTTCACATACACGTTTACCGCCGATGGCCATCCTGGCCTCCGAACGTAAACATGGACGTCGTGATTAAGGACGACACGCTAGCGATAATTTGTGACAGAGAGAAGTCAACACCTTGAACAGACTGTGAAGCTTTGATGACAAAACCAATTCATTAACGCTGTTTGTCACTTTACTGTCACAAGACAGTGGCAGACTCCAGGTCATGATGCGACACGCCACTTAACACCGACACAATCAGGATGATATGTGTTGCGGTGTTTTTTGTGTTTGTTCAGTAACGCCAAAACACTATTTAAACCGTCAAGAGTAAAAGGCATGAAAAAATCCCTAAACATACAGCCCGTTAACCAACAGCGCCGCAGCCTGTTACAAAAAGGCTTAATAGCCTCCGGCGTTCTCGCCGTGGGTCCTGGTCTTTGGGGCTGTACCACTCAGGGGTCGCCGCGCTCGGCAAAGCCACAGTCGCTTAAAAAACAGATAAGTAACATACCCAATCTCGCCGGCACTTTGCGAGAGGTGTCGGTGGAAAATGACCCCCAAACCAAAATGCTGGTTCCGCGAGGATTCTCGGTGCGTGAAGTCGCTCGCACCGGCCAGCGTCCGGCGCCCGCTTCCGATTATGTTTGGCACGCCATGCCCGATGGTGGCGCCACCTTCCCTATGGATGATGGTGGTTGGGTGTATGTATCCAACGCCGAGGTAGGTGCCTGGCGGCAAGGGGGAGTGGGCGCACTGCGCTTTAATGCACAAGGCGATGTAATAGACAGCTACTCCATCTGTAGCGCCACCACCAACAATTGCGCTGGTGGCCCAACGCCCTGGGGCACCTGGTTAACCTGCGAAGAAATCGATGAAGGCTTGGTGTACGAATGCGACCCTACTGGCAGAGAGCTGGCGGTTCCCGCCCCCCTGCTAGGTGTATTTAAGCACGAGGCGGCAGCGGTCGATCCTGTGCACCGGCATATTTATCTCACCGAAGATACCAAAGATGGCAACTTCTACCGTTTTGTACCCGAACACTACCCCGAAGGCGGTCGTGCCGATTTAAGCCGTGGCCGGTTAGAGGTGGCCGTGGTCGCTGGTGTAGATCCTTTGCAAACCCGATCAGTCACCTGGCGCACTGTGCCCAATCCGATACCGCGTCTGGGCGGCGATGACTTGCAGAGACGCCAGCTACCCACCCGTAAGCAAGTGCCTGAAGCCGAGATCTTTAATGGTGGCGAAGGCTGTTGGTACCACCAGGGCATAGTTTATTTCACCACCAAAGGCGATAACCGGGTATGGGCTCTGGACACGGCTGCCAGTACTCTGGATTTAATCTACGACAAGCACAGCGATCAAGGATTTAACCCTGGTATTGACGACGTCGACAATCTGACCGTGTCTGCTGGTGGCGATGTTTTGGTTGCCGAAGATGGCAGCGAAATGCGTTTGGTAGTGGTTGGGGCCGATGTAACCCCGTTTGAGCTGGTTAATGTGATTGGTCAGCGAGATTCTGAAATTTGCGGCCCGGCATTCTGCCCCAGAGGTGAGCGTTTATATTTCAGCTCTCAAAAAGGTTACGCCGGTGACCATACTGATGGTCGAATTTACGAGCTACGCGGCCCGTTTTTTATAGACGCTTAAAAAGCCTCTGAATAAGTCTACTTACCCTGTTAATGTTACGAGGTTTTTATGAGTGGTTTTAACATCAACTCTTTAATGCAGCTATTGGAATTAGGCGGTGCTGTTGTAGCAATTTTGCTATTGATGTCAATCTACGGGCTGGCCATTGTACTGTTGAAACTCTGGCAGTTTAGAGCCATTCGCATGGGTTCGCGAGGGTTTATTGAACCGACCCTAGCCGCCTGGCGCCAGGGCGATACTGCACGCGCCGCCCAAGTGCTGAGATCTAACCCCAACCCTATTGCCCAAGCCATGAATTTGGTAGTTAAGGGCAGTGCAGCGGGTATTGCCGAAGAGAGTTTGCGTGAAGAGGTAGCGCGCACCGCCGCACGGGATATTAATGTGCTGCGCCGACATTTTCGGCCGCTTGAGGTGATCGGTAACATTGCACCGCTGTTAGGCTTGCTGGGTACAGTGATCGGCATGATCGCCGCATTTAATCAATTGGAAGCCGCTGGCAGCCAAGTGGACCCCTCGGTGCTTTCCGGCGGCATCTGGGAGGCGCTATTAACGACGGCTGTGGGGCTGGTAGTGGCGATACCTGCAGTGGCTCTGCTCAATTTTCTAGAGCGCAGTGTCGAAAGATTACACGAAGATATGCAGGATGCCCTGGGTCGTCTTTTTACCAGTCGTGCTTTTAACTGCCTGGCTAGTAGCAACACGCAGGCTCAAGCGGTAGCACCGGAAACACGAGAAACATCGGCACGCACACAAGGTGAACTCGCCGGTGCACATTGATGTAACCCCCCGTCGCAAACGCAGTGTCAGCTTGACCCCACTGATGGATGTGGTGTTTAACCTGTTACTGTTTTTTATGCTTGCCTCCAGCTTAGCTAAATGGAGCGGATTGGAGCTGGCCACTGGCAGCGAAGCGGCAAATGCCAAGGACATTCCTGCTGCGGATGTTTATCTGTTAAGCATCGGTGAGTTTCGCTACCAGGGCGATCCCTATCCCCTTGCCGCATTGACAGAGAAATTGCGCATCGATTTACAACAAGAGCGCATCTCTTCGGTAATACTGCGGGCGGAAGACGGTGTACGCCTGTATGAATTGATTGAAAGCTTTGATCAATTAACCCATGCCGGCATTCACGCTCTGGCATTGGGTGAAAGCGCAGATGACTGATAGGTTTTATTTAATATGGTCCGTGCAATGTTAAAGCACTCTGCTTTCACCTTACCACCGCTTCCCCGGCGAACCAGTAACGCGGAAGACAACGTTTTGCCGCTGATCAATGTGGTATTTTTGCTGTTGATTTTTTTTATGGTAAGTGGATCTTTAATTCCAGAGCCGCCTTTCAAGCTAACGCCACCGACCACCCAACATGCAGGCGCCCAAGATGCCCAACCAGACTATCTTGCTATCGCTGCCGATGGCAGCCTGGCCTGGGTAGGCGAAGCGATAAACACCCATGAATTAGCAGGGCGGCTTAGCCAGCGCCGAGAGCCCAATGCACCGTTACAAATCCGTGCCGACCGCCGTCTTGAAGCCAAAGAGCTGACTCAACTGTTGGCCGAGCTGCGCGCCGCTGGCGTTGCCAAGATTCAACTATTGACTGAAAACCAATGATTCAAGAACCCCGACACACACACTGGTTGCTAGCGCTGTTGTTGGCAGTGGCTGTACACACAGCCGCCATGGTGCGTACCCAATCGACTGAAGATGTTGTACACCGGGCCGAAGATGCCGGCGCACAGTCCATCACCATCGCTTTGGCACCCCCTCCAAAAGCGGCACAACCAGAGCCCACCCCGGAACCTGCGCCTGCGCCCGAACCAGAACCCGTACCAGAACCGATAGAATCTTCCGTAAAAATACCTGAACTCGATCCAGAACCGGAGCCCGAGACAGAACCAGAACCAGAACCAGAATCAGAACCAGAAATAAAGCCCGAAGCGGTGGAAACTGAAGCTCAAACGAAGCCGGCAGAACACGCTAGCGATCAAATTACACCGCGAGCTGCCGACCGCGAGCAAGCAGGGGCGACCGGCGGTATTCAAGATGCGCCACCCGATTATCGTGCCCAGGTAAGCGCATGGCTGGAGCGGCACAAAGAATACCCCATGAGTGCAAGACGTAAAGCTGTACAGGGAATGGCGATGGTGTCTTTTACCTTCGACCGGGAAGGACGCATTATCGAGTATCACCTGCTACGCCCCACTGGCCATGACAGCCTGGATAAAGCAGTAACGAACATGCTGGAAAAAGCCAACCCATTGCCCAAAATGCCCAGTGACATCACCCAGACAAGAATGACCTGGACACTGCCCGTGTATTTTCGCCTTAACTAAAGTGTAGACACACAATTGCCATTTATTTTTAACCCTATCACTCAATAACATGCGAGACGCTTTATGCGATTGAATGCAATAACCAGCCGCTGGTTAGGCCGCTCAAAATCCCACTTAAAACACTGGCTACTACTGCTGTTAGTCTCGGGCTGTAGTAATGATGGCCAGCTCACAACCGCCGAAACCACTCCGATGGGTATCGACACTGACCGACAAACAGCGTTTCGGGTACGCGCCGATTTTGATGCGGCGCTCAACACCGATAATGGCTGGGCCGGAGCAGTCAATGAGACGGCCATTGTCTATGCGGACCAACCCTTTCGGCTGCGCTTTGAAGTGGAATCGTCGGCAAACTCCGAGGCCGAACGTCAGTACCAAGTAGAAGTGCGCCGCAACCAGGGCGAATGGCTACCACTGGGCGCAGAAAATTTTCCGCAACCGGCAAAAGTGCTCGAACTTGACTTTGAATCCGAGCCCGCCAAGCCAGTTTCTGAAATGTGGGAATTTGTACACGGCAGTGACAATCAGATGAATTGGAGTAAAGATCAGAGTGATGGCTATTTACGGGTGAACACACAAGATCAACCGGTGCTGGCGTTAGGTCGCTATCACACCCACTGGAAAGCGGTGGAATTTGCCGTAGACCTTCGCCTGTCAGAAAAACCCAATGCGCGCGCAGGTATCGTCTTCGGCTATCAAGACCAAAACAACTATTACCGCGCCGAGGTAGATGCGGCGGACAAAGTTGCCGTTATAAAAATAGATAATGGCCGTGAGCTCATCATTACCGAGCACCAAGCCGATGTGACGTTGGGCCGGTGGTTTGAGTTGAAGCTGATCATGGAAGGTCATCACATCACCGTCGAGTATGATGACGTGCTGGTGTTTACCCAAGACCTTGAGCAGACCATTCCCGCCTCAACGGTCGGACTCTATGTACCGGAACAGAGTATGGCCGACTTCCAAGTGTTCGCCATAGAAGGCATGCCGCGCTCTCCGCGCACCAGTATTATAGCCAGCGCCAACTTTGCCCATGGCGCCGCAACCCACGATGTTTTGTCCGTCTCTGAACAGCCCTTTAGCGGCGGCGCAGGCATCAGTTTTGCTGACGCCACGCCTGTCTGGTCTGCGAATGGTCACAGCGAATGGGAGTTTCCTATAGTGATTCGTCACTTCGCCGATGAGGCGGCAATGAATGAGCACGGCGATCAGTTTGAGTACCGACTGGTAGACAGCCGTGGTACACCATTGACAGCCGCTCACTCTGCGTCGGTAACCCTGAATGTAGCCGACGGTCATCTCGGTGGTACTTTTGTTGAAACGCCCATGCGTATCGGCCCCTGGGAGGCGAGCAACGGCGACTTATACTTTTTAATGGAGCCATCGGAAACCTGGAATAAACTGATGACCGTGAAGTCTACCGATGGCGGCAAATCCTGGCGCGAGATGGACGGTAAACACCGCCCCGATACGGGCGACCTGGAAGGCTTCGCTTCGGTCTTAATCGACGACAAGATTCATATGTTGCACCAAACCTCTGACGATGTCTGGTATCACGTGTTTCGCACCTCCGATCACCCCGAGCAGCCCGATAGCTGGGCCATTCGCGATGAACATCTGGCCTCACCCGTTGAGCCGCCAACCCAGGTTGCCGATATCGCCGTGCGTTCCGATGACAGTGTGATTGCGGTTTACGGCGGCCCAGAAAAAATTCACTACCGGGTGCGTTCAACTGAGGGACAGTGGAGCGATGAAACCATCATAGATGCCGATATTGCCCCCAATTTATCTGGCCCAGCTCTGGTAACAGCAAAAAACGATAGCGTGCATTTGGCTTACACCGGAGACGATGGCAGCGCCTGGTATCGCCGTATTTTACCCAGCGGTGAATTAACCGAGCGGGTCCAGTTTGCGGCAAATCTGGGCACAGGCAGCGAAGATATTGGCTCGATTTTACCGCTGGTTTATTTATCGGCAATGGATACTGTGAGTATTATTTACCGCTCCGCCGAGGGAATTTTGTGGGAGCGCCGTGTCGATGCCGCAGGTAATTGGTCTGAACCGGTACAGGTTTCCGAGCGGCTGGTTATTCAAAACGCGGTAGATGCCGATCAGACCGGGGCCGATGCTATTGCCTACGGCAACAGTGTTCATCTACTGTTTATCGAACAAGATACTGGAAGGCTTTTTTATACCGCGCGCGACGGTGATGGCGACTGGAGCGAAGCCCAACGGCTGGTGGATGATAAAAATGTACAGTGGGTACGCGGCTCGTTAATCAAGCAATCCGAACAGGGCGCGACCTACGGCTATGTTTACGACGGTGGTGCCGATGGCGGCTCGGGAATGAATCAGTATGGTGAAGTTGCGCTTCAAGCGCCCTAGGCCCACTTAGGAAAAATCGCCCCTGCCCAAGTTTAACGGGCAAGGGCAACGGGCATAGGCCGGTGCGCCGGAGTTATTAATCCTGACGCTGGGTCACTTCCAGCAGGTGGTAACCAAACTGGGTTTTGACCGGGCCCTGGACTTCATTGACTAGTGCGCTGAAGACGACCTTGTCGAAAGCCGGGACCATTTGACCGGGGCCAAAGGTACCCAGATCGCCGCCGCTGCGGCCCGAGGGGCACTTGGAGTGCTCTTGCGCCAGCTTGGCGAAATCCTCGCCTCCCTCTATTTTGGCTTTCAGTTCATTACAGGTCTCTTCGCTTTCTACCAGAATGTGGCGTGCTGCGGCTTGGGGCATAATCGTTACTCTTCCTCTATATTCATCGGGATTGCGGTGAGCGCATACCATAATAGCTAACGACGTCTAGATCCAGCATATAATGGGGTTTGTGTAACGAGTACGAGTGGACCTGGAGCACACATGACCTTTTTGCAATTACTCGCAGCAATTATGCCTGTAGCGTCAGTTTTGCTGCTGCTGGTTATATTGCGCCTTCCCGCCAGCCGCGCCATGCCCATTGCCCTGCTGCTCACCGCGCTGGGGGCCGGTTTAGTCTGGCAAGTGTCCGGTCGGCAGTTGGCGGCGTCGGTAGTGGAAGGGCTGGTGATTGCCAGTGCCATTGTCATTATTGTGTTTGGCGCAATCGTGTTGCTCAACACCCTCAAAGCCAGTGGCGCCTTGTGGGTGATTCGCGGGGGCTTCTTTCATATCTCACCCGACCGGCGAGTACAGGTTATTATTATTGCCTGGCTGTTTGGATCTTTTCTTGAAGGGGTCAGCGGCTTTGGTACCCCCGCCGCTATTTGCGCACCGCTACTGGTGGCCTTGGGCTTTCCCGCTATGGCGGCGGTCAGCCTGGCGCTTATTGCCGATAGCGCTGCGGTCTCTTTTGGCGCTGTGGGCACGCCGGTACTGGTGGGTATTGCCCAGGGATTGCCCGATACCACCTCGGCCGAGCTGGCGCAGATCGCCCTGACCGCCATCAGTATCGATATTTTCGTCGCCAGCTTTTTGCCCTTGATTATGTGCGCCCTGTTGACCCGCTTTTATGGCCAGCGCCGCAGCTGGAAAGAGGGCTTGGCCCTGTGGCCCTTTGCGCTGCTGGCGGGGCTGGCGTTTACGCTCCCGGCCTGGCTGGTGACCTGGCTGCTGGGGCCGGAATTTCCATCTGTGTTGGGCGCCCTGATTGGTTTGGGGCTTATGGTCACCGCTGCGCGGCGTGGCTTTTTACTGCCCGCCGAGCCCTGGCGATTCGGCGATGACCCCAACCCGAGCGACGAGACCGATAATGCTCCCGCCGTAAGCATGAGCCTCTGGCGCGCCTGGCTGCCTTACCTGGTGGCGGTACTACTGTTGGTGGTAACCCGTCTGGACGGCCTGCCGTTTAAAGCCTTTCTGCAAGGCCTGACGCTGCACTGGGAGCAGATACTAAACACGCCCATCAGCGCCAGCCTGACGCCCTTTTATTTGCCGGGCACCCTCTTCGCACTGACGGCTCTGATCACCATTGGCCTGCACCGGCTGCCAATCAAAGTGGCACTGAGTGCCTGGCGAAATTCCGCCCGCAGCTTGCTACCCGCCACGCTCGCTCTCGCCACGTCGGTACCCATGGTGCGTATTTTTCTCAACTCGGATATCAATACCAGCGGCCTTGCCGCCATGCCCAAAGAGTTAGCCGAATTAGCCGCCGATGCCATTTCTGGCTACTGGCCCTTGGTGGCACCCTTCGTCGGCGCCTTGGGCAGTTTTATTGCCGGCTCGGCGACCTTCTCCAATATGATGTTTGCCGGCCTGCAGGTGGAAGCTGCCGTGGGCGCAAACTTGCCCCCGCGTATAATTCTTGCTTTGCAAATGCTGGGAGCCAATGCCGGCAATATGATTTGCGTGATGAATGTAGTCGCCGCCGCTGCGGTAGTGGGGCTCAATGGCAAGGAAGGCCAAATCATCCGCATGACCCTGGCCCCCATGCTCTACTATGCTTTAGGTGCGGGCTTGGTGGGGATGTTGGTGGTGAGTGTATAAGGCCGAACGCTGCTTGTCTGACACAGGAACATATACAGACGCTCCATAAATGTCCTATCTATTGCGGGTAACCTGTGTGTGCCTTATATCCCTAGATCTATCTTAAGTGATTCACCTATTTACGAACAACTATTCACTGCTTCTTCGGAGAATTCCATAAGCTTTTCTGTTTTTTCAATGGCTATAAAACAATGTAAGTATGTGATGAAAAATCCAGGGCACTCAGAATTTGTGTTTTCAATTTTAAGGTTGGTGGGTGTCTAATTCGCTTCATCGAATTTTTGTGATGCAGGGCATGGATCAGAAATATCCAGGCACCAATTTTATTTTGCGGAGAAAAATGGCTCAAAACTTGTTTATGAAAGCGAGTGCCTCATTTAACTCACTGGGGTTCGGTTGATCTGACACCTAACGCAACAAAGGAGTATCGTCATGAAAAACCCAGTATATAAAATTGTAATTTTTACACTATTGCTGTCAGTGTTTGGTAGCTTTGCCAACGCCAACCCATATCAAGAAACCATCCATAAATTTAAAACCTCATCTGCTGTCACATCATTGCTCGACAAGGCATACGGCTATGCTGTATTTCCCACTATTGGCGAAGGTGGTCTTGTGGTTGGTGGTGCAGGCGGCAAGTGTCAGGTTTACAAGAAAGGCACTGTTACCGGGACCTGCAGCATGGTTGAGTTATCAGTGGGCACGTTGGCCGGTGGTCAGACTTATAGCCAGATGATTATTTTTGAAAATGAGACCGCGTATAATGAATTTACCACGGGTGAATTTGAATTTTCTGCCGAAGTAAAGGCAGTGGCGATTGACGCCAAAGCCTCTATGGAAGCCAGTACTGCTGGTAACTCTGCAACTACCGCTACCACAAAAGGTAAGAATGATAATGCGCGAGTTAATTTTAAAAATGGCATGGCCGTGTTGACAATTAGTAAAGGCGGCTTAATGGCCGATGCCTCAGTCAGTGGCCAGAAGTATCAATTCAAGCCACTGTAAGCTAAATAATTCTGACTTTTCGTTAAGTAGTCGTGAACCTTTCACCACTTCAATGGATAGTAAATCACTGTCCATTGAAATGGTGAAAGTTCATGGCGCAGCCGCAACGGGAAAGCCGTCGCTGTGGCTACGTTTTTTGAGCGCACAATTAAGCCACCTGTTTTTTTGAATTTCTTCCCAGCCCCATAGTGATGGTGACTTCAAATCTGGGTAC
>DATBNH010000655.1:0-2733 GCA_036554405.1 Cellvibrionaceae bacterium
GGTGGTTTACCTCAGTGCTCTGAAACCGGTGGCCAGCTGATGGTTAATCATTACTTTATTACTGGCACCGATACCGATGTGGGTAAAACTCGCGTGGCCGAAGCCTTATTGTGCCGGGCTCGGCGGCAGGGTTTATCCACCGCTGCGGTTAAACCGGTGGCAGCCGGTTGCGAGCTCGTTGAGGGCAGGTTGTGCAATGATGATGCCCTGCGTTTGCAGCGCTGGTGCCAGCCCGCGCTGAATTATGCCGAGGTTAATCCCATAGCGCTGGCGCCCGCCATTGCACCGCATATTGCCGCCGCTGAAGCGGGGCTGAAACTGCAAGCGGCTGATCTGGCGGCCGCCACCGCCAAAGTGCTGGTCGGGCGTGCCGACTTCGCGCTGGTAGAGGGCGCCGGTGGTTGGCGTGTGCCTTTAAATGATAGCGAAACTTTGGCCGACCTCGCCTGCGCCCTGCAACTGCCAGTGATCCTGGTGGTGGGGGTGCGCCTTGGTTGCATTAACCACGCCCTGCTGAGCGCCGAGGCGATAGTGGCGGACGGCTTGGTTCTGGCCGGTTGGGTGGCTAATGTAGTGGACCCCAATGCCAGCGTTGTGGCGCAAAATATCGCCGCCATTGACGCCAGAATAGGTGCGCCCTGCCTGGGGGTGATCCCCTGGCAGCCTGCGCCTGATACTCAAATGATGGCGGATTTGCTGATGTTGCCGGATCAGTTATAGCCAGATACATCTGAAAGCGGTGTTTTAACAATAAACCCGTCTTACCAAGTGGCTTTGTGCGCCATATTTAGGTTGTTTTTTAACCTGAATCAGAGCTAAACTTGGTGCAGGTGTAACTTAACTTTCCCAACCGGCCAGGAGGTTGATATGGACGTGGGTTCAGTCGTTAATCAGGGGCTGATCGGCATGCAGCAATCTCGCAGCGAGATTGTGCGCTCCGCCGAGCAAATTACCCAGGTAGCTCAGGGCGACCAAAGTCAGGATGTTATTGAGCCAATCATCAATATGCAAGCTCAACAGCAGGTGTTTGACAGCTCTGCTCGGGTGGTCGAGGTGGGTGATAAAGCCCTTGGCACCCTGCTCGATATGAAAGCCTGAAGCGATAATGGTTATCAGTCCGCTGCCATCCAACTACGCCAATGCGGTCACGCCCTATGTGCCTGTGGGGCGGCAACCTGTGGGCGAGGAAAACGCGGAACTTAAAAACACCACCTTTAAACCGCTGGAAGAGGGCGCCTCTTCTGCCCGAAGTGAAAATCGCCGTTCGCCCGAGGATAATCCCAACGAGGTGGACGAACGCGAGCGCACCCGCCAGCCCAACCGCGATCCTGAGCAGCAGGCCAAAGAACGCCAGCAACAGCAGGAGCTTGAGCAAATAAGCGAATTGGCAGCGCGCGATCGCGAGGTACGCAATCATGAGCGGGCTCATACAGCGGTAGGTGGGCAATATGCCAGTGCGCCGCGCTACGAATATACCCGTGGCCCCGATGGTGTGAATTATGCCACTGCCGGGGAGGTGAGTATTGATACCAGCAAAATACCGGGCGATCCGCGTGCTACTTTAGAAAAAGCTCAGCAAATACGCCGCGCCGCTATGGCCCCCGCCGAGCCCTCACCGCAAGATCGTCGTGTTGCCGCCGAGGCCACCCGAATTGAAGCCGAAGCGCGTGCTGAGTTGGCGCAGCTGATGCTGGAGCAGGCAGAGCGCCCCGGTAGGGACGAGGATGGAAATGAAGAGTCGACGGCTGCATCGGTTGACGATAATAGTCGCGAGCAAAGACAGCAGACCGAGCGCGAGGAAAGTGCGCGCGAGGAAAACGCCCGGCAGTTTGCCGAGATGAGTATCCGCAATATTGAAAATAACCGTAAGCTGATTGAAATCGGGCTGGCTAGGCCTCCTATCAACAGCGGGCAGTTTTTTAACCAGCAAGTTTGATAGCCTTCCTCCGGCTATGATGCCGAACCTTCCATTTGTATTTGTCTTTTAGCGCCTGCTTGCTATGCTGCGCCTGAATAATGTCCGTTTCCGAGAGAATGTCATGACCAATAAATTATCGAGTGAAGATCAGGCGCGTGTAGATCGAGTAGTGAGCGTCGGCGTCAATAGTGTAGAGCGTAAGCCTTTTAGGGTGTGGCTGTTGTTGCTGGTGATAGTGGCAGTATTGACCCTGATGAGCGGGATAAGCTACCTGATTGCTCTGAATGTGGGGGTTGTCTGAACGAGTGCCAGCCCCCCCATTCCTTTATTTTACGGTAATGGTGATTTTTTGTGAGACAACCGGCTCTTCGTGGGGCCGGTGCAGATAATCCCCCAACAACAGTTGCAGCGTATGTTCACCCGGGGGCAGCTCTACCGATGCTTCAGTTTGCCCGCCGCCGAAGTGAATATGCTGTTTATCCGCCGGAATAGGTAGGCTGAGATCCGGCAGAGAATCGAGATTAACCAGCAAATGGTGGTGCCCGGTGTTTGGCACATCAATGCCCGCTGGGGCTACCCCCATACCCTTAAGGCCAAACTTGACACTGACAGGGCTGCTGACTGTGGCGCCGTCGGCGGGCTCAATAAAATACACTTGTGTCTGGTCGGCAACAACAGTGGCCGACAAGAGTCCGCTGCTGATAAGAACCGCAGCCAAACCTAGCCGAATAAACTTCATAAACTTTCCTCACTTAAAGGGTGTGCTGTCGATTATAGGGGTTTGATGCCTGCTATCAAACTGCAGTCATCGGCGG
>DATBNH010000004.1:0-4222 GCA_036554405.1 Cellvibrionaceae bacterium
TCCTGCTACTGGGTAAGATCTAAGCAACAACGCCCCCTCTCGCAAGCGAGAGGGGGCGTTGTTATTAATCGGCACAGCTTTGTCAACTGGGCTTAATTCGCCTCAATCATCGCCATCGCCAGCTCCATGCGTTCGGCAGTAGTATTAACCACCTGTTCTTCGGGACGCCCGCGAATGCATTTTTCTACGGCAGGTATCCGTTGATTCATAAATTTAGCGTAGCGGCCCGATTCAGTCCCATAGTGCAAAATATTAGCGGCAATCACCACATCCACATAGTCTGCCTGATCTTTACCGCTGTCGCGCAGTATGCGCTCATGCTCACGCGCCATTTGTATCAGGGTATCGGCCAGTTGCCAGCGGCGCAGCATCATAGCGCCAACATTAGGGTGTAATAATTGTTCCAGCTTAGAGCGTTGCTCGGGTGATAATTCTGCGCGGCCTTCTAGAAAATCCCGCAAGGGTAACTTACCCATATCGTGCAACAGCCCACCAAGAGCGGCTTGTTCTGGCTCCAGATGCGGATGATAGCCCGCCAGGGTATGACACAGAGCGCTAATACGTAGCCCCCCGGCAACAAAGCCACGCATACGCTCGGTATCACCCCGTGATTGCATGGTTTGCAGAATGGCCAATTGCGTGTCCAAAGAGCGCACCAAATTAAAGCCAAGATTTGTTACCGCTTGCGTCAAAGAAGTGACCGGTTTACCGCGCAACAGCGCGGTGCTGTTGGCCACCTTAACCAAGCGCGCGGCTATAGCGGCATCCTTAGCCACTTCATGGGCCAGGGTGACGCTTTTACAGTCGGGGTCGGCGGTCAGCTGGCGCACCCGCATGGCAACCTCTGGCAAGGAGGGTAAAATCAGTCGGTTAGCTTCTATATCACGATGCATCACCCGCAATAACTGCTGTGCCTGATCCTTCATTACGCTCTCCCACTGTTGAAAGAGCTATTGTAAAGTACAACTTGTATAAACACACCAAACTTGTTACCCCAAACCACTGGCAGTATCGGTCTTAAGCGATGAGTTGAGCTGTTGCGTTTTACGGGTAAAAAATATGATGGCGCCAAATACAAACTCAACCAGCGAGCCCGCAAAGGCACCCAAAAATACCGGTGCTTCAATAGCTATCATGCTGGCGCTTGCCAATAACAGCGCCGCGCCAAACAGCCAGTAGATGCGCATACCGTAGAGTGTGCAGAAGGTCAAATAGCGGCCGGAAATTACCACCAGCATAGCGGGGAAAAACCATTCGATTTTAAACATGGCGGCGGCCACAGCGACGGGGATAGATATTAACATCCATATTGTGCCTTCTATGGCCAAGGGAGCAAGGGGATTATTTTTACTGTGCTTGCCCGAGCGGCCCATTATTTTACAGAGCAGTACTGACACTGGAAAGATTAGCATACCGCCAAAAATCAGTGTAAGAACTCCCGCAAAAGGGCTGGCCAGCAGCGCCACCATGGCCGCTAAAAACCAGGCGGTTGCTGACGATACAACGCCCGGAGCACCGCCACAGTAAGCCTCGCGCATATCCTGTTGAGCATCTGCAATTGTTTTCATATTGGCAACCTTCGTTAGTAGAGGCTGCTTAATATATTGCCTGATGGAGGCCTCCACCAGTGACAAGTGTCATTTATCGGGCGTGACAAAACGCACTTTGGTGATATTAAAAAAATGAATCGCTGAAAGAATAGTACCTATGGGAATATTTAATAAGCTAATGGCTGCAAAAACATGTAGAGGCAACACACACCAGGGTTTACGTGTAAAAAAACCGACAATAGCGATGAACTCACCCACAAACAGGGCCAATAACACAATCGGCATGCCCAGAAAAGAATAGTTACCATCGGTGAGGGCACGATACATTAGCACCAAAATGACAACCGACATGAACACATCAAATACGCCCCTTAAGCCCCACACCAGATTCAACCTTTCAATAGCCTCGCGCTCTTGCATTTCCCTACGGGACTCAGCCATTTTCTCAGAAGCTGTCATTGTTTTATTATCATCCATAAACCCACCAAATTATTGCTATGATTATTTTAGGGCATTGCAGTACCGAAAAACCTGGGCATGGACCAGGTGTTTGCGGCAGTGATATAGACTCCATACACTAAGAAGTCCGTAAGGAAGAGTACCCTCTGCCTGAAGACCGTCAGGCGAAGGGACACGCCTGCCGAGCCTAGAGCCTGCCCCGCGAGCGTAGCGAGTGCTTTGGGTACAGGGATGCATTCACGGCGCGTCTTCAGCCAGAGGGTGCTCCTCCTTTCCGCCCCGGTAGTAAATTGGCATGCTATAACGCTCAAGCCGAAAGTATTATTCCGCCTGCAATACTTGCTCAAATACGCCGGTATTTCCGGTGCTTTTTTGATACGCATAGACGACCAATTTCAACCCCTCGGGGTCGGCTGACAAAAGCTGGCCGGAAAATTCATTGGTATTGCCGGTGAATGCCAGGAGAGCCTGGCTGACTTGCTGATCGCCATCGAACAGCTGGGCCACCACATCGTAGTCGTTACTGTTCCACAAGCCATCGGCGGTAATGGGGCAACCGCACATCATGGTGACATTAGCGGTCACGGATACACTCGGTGAAGTCAATTTATATTCGTCCAAATCTACTATCAACCCGGGCATATGCAGCACAAGGCCCGGATCTACACGATGCCTGCCCGGCACCATCCACAAAGTGGTGGACACTTCCTGTTGGCTTTGCTCCACCGCACGCGGCCCGGAAACATTCACTTTGATGCGGGTAGGACTGTCCAGGTCAAGCACTGCGATAAAACTGGCCGCATCGGCCGTGGCGGGGGATTGGCCGCGTACCTGCCCTATTTGCATCAGCGCCTGCGTATCGCCGGTGGCGCCGGATAGCTCGCCCTCAGCGAGCAGCTCACCGCTATCGGCACGGGTTATACGTATATTCATACCGCCCACTCCGGAACCGATAAACTTGGAGTCATCAGCGCGCACCAACACCTTCAGATGCGTAGGATCGGCCTGTACACTCACAGAAAGCAGCGCCAAAAATATCAGTGCTGAGGTACGCCAATACGATTTTACATAATTCATGTGAACTCCTGCGATAAGAAATAATGGCCCTTTTATAAATCAACGACCGGGGAAATGCAAAAAATACCCTGCCGACACGCTGTGTGGCATTGATATTAAATGTTATGAATTTTTAGATTTCAGGATTTCCCTGGATTTGCGGGCTGCCAGAGGCTACCAGATCGTTCAACTGACTGGCGCTCATAGGTTTACCAAAATAAAATCCCTGCACATATTTAACACCCATGTCAGCGAGCGCTTGAACCTGTGCATGGTTTTCTACCCCTTCGGCAACCACAATCAATTGAGCTTTTTCAGCAATACTAACAATGTGCGGAATTATCGAAGAGCGTATTGAACCCTCCTCCACATCCATCACAAAGGTGCGGTCAATTTTTAAATAACGGCAGTGTAGTTTATCGATATATTTCAGGTTGGAGTACCCTGTGCCAAAGTCATCAATAGCGATATCCATTCCGGCCTCTTTGAGTCTGCGCAGACTTGCCTGGGCATCCGCCTCTTCAAACTCTTCGTTTTCAGTCAGCTCCAAGGTAATTTTCCCGGACCAACCCATAACCGAGGGCATGTTCAACAAAGACAACACGGCACCGTTACTTATATCCCGAGGAAATATATTAAAAGATACACTCAGGCTATTGTCCATGCCTACCTCATCCAGTGCCTGCAAGCTCTGTTCAACCATCATTTTCGTAAAGGGCCAAGACAAATTACAGCTGGCCACAACCGGTATAAATTGATCGGGGTAAACATCACCGTCATGGTCACAAAATCGAGCCAATACCTCACAACCAACGACCTGTTGCGTCTGTAAACTCACAATGGGTTGAAATAAGGGATAAAAGCTTCGATGGCGTAAACCTCGCTGAATACGCGAGGGCAGCGAATGATAATGCTTAATAGCTTTGAGTAGTTTGGCATAAACCATCCAGCCCAAAAAGTAGCTGATCAACAATGACAAAACCGCCAACAAATGATTTTTACCGATATAGCGCCAAAGGTTACCTTGTGTGGTGACACAATAATAATATTGGTTGCAGTGATGCACACGCTGCTCGCCCAAAATCCAGAATTGGTCATAAGTAGACTCCACCAAGCCCTCTGCTCCTGCCGTATGATGCACTTTATCTGTCATTTGA
>DATBNH010000007.1:0-4271 GCA_036554405.1 Cellvibrionaceae bacterium
GCCGTTGGGCCCCAATAAACCAATGCGGGTGTTGGGCGCGATATTGATATTAACCTTGTCGAGCACCGCCTGACCGGCGTAACCGATAGCCATTTGACTGAGGACAATCAGCGGATCGGAGACTTTATCAGAGGCGGTAAACTTAAAGCTGAAGGGTGAGTCCACATGGGCCGGGGCAATTTTTTCCATGCGCTCCAATTGCTTGATGCGGCTCTGCGCCTGCTTAGCCTTGGTAGCTTTGGCGCGAAAGCGGCGAATAAAATTTTCGATATGGGCAATCTGCTCCTGCTGTTTACCAAAAGCGGCCTGTTGCTGTGCCAGCCGTTCGGCGCGCTGGCGCTCGTAGGCAGAGTAGTTGCCGTTATAACTGTCGAGCTTGAGCTGATTAATGCCGACAATGCGATCGACAATATTATCGAGAAAATCCCGGTCGTGGGAAATAACAATCAAGGTGCCGCCGTAGCGCTGTAGCCATTGCTCCAGCCACAGAGTTGCATCCAGATCCAGGTGGTTGGTGGGCTCATCCAGTAGCAGTAAATCCGAGGGGCACATCAGGGCGCGGGCCAGATTAAGGCGAATACGCCAGCCGCCCGAGAAGGCGCTGACCGGGCGCTGATGGTCTTCGGTATTAAAGCCGAGCCCGCTCAACAACTGTGCGGCGCGGGCCGGTGCCGAGTAGGCGTCTATCTCTTCCATAGCGGCAAGCAGCGCCGCCAGCTTGTCGCCATCGTCCTGGGCTTGCTCAATCTCCCGCTCCAGCCTGCGCAGCTCCAGATCGCCATCGAGTACATGGTCGAGCGCACTGTGGTTGTTGTTGCCCACCTCTTGGGCCATATGCGACAGTCGCCACTGACGGGGAATATCCACGCTGCCGGTATCGGTGCCAATCTCGCCCAAAAACAGCTTGAACAGGGTAGACTTGCCGCTACCGTTGGGGCCAATCAGGCCCACTTTTTGGCCGGGAAAAATGGTCAGATCGGCGTTTTGCAGTAAAAACTTTACGCCGAGTTGTACACTGATGGAGTTAAGTGAAATCATGCGGCGCATTCTAACCAAGCCGTCTGCTATTGAATACTCAAATTTGGATCTTCAGCTGTTATGTCATCAATTGCCGTTACGCCACTGTGGGACTTTGCAATCGCGCTCTACGCCGAGCCTGGCGTGGCTGATTACTGCCTGCAAATGCAGGATGAGCAGGGCATGGATGTAAATCTGTTGCTGTTCGCCGCCTGGCTCGGTGTCAGCGGTGTGAGCCTGACCGATGAGCGTCTCGAGCAGGCCATTGCTGCGGGCTGTAGCTGGCGCATATCGGTGATTACACCGCTCAGACAAGCGCGCCGCTGGATTAAAACCGAAGCTGCCAATAGAGCCGACTGGCAATCATGCCGCGCCGCTATTAAAGCGGCCGAGCTTGAAGCGGAAAAAGTGGCGCTTAACCAATTGCAAAGCCTGGCCGAGAATTGGTCCGGCGCTAGCGGTAATGCCGCGCATCACAATATCGAAGGGTATTTACAAGCAGTGGGGCTATCGCAACAGCAGCGTGAAGCAGGCGTAGATTTAGTGCAAAGAGCACTTTGCCGATTGCTGCAAAACAGTGGCGATTAGCGGGATTTGTAAGCCCCGGTGAGGAATATCCCCGGGGCTTGGTATGCGCTATTTCAGCAGTGGCTTGGGCGCAGCGGGTGCATCCGGAACTGGCTCGGCCTTAGGCAGTGAATCGCTATGGGGCTCGATCATGGTTGTCTCACCATGGCTGGGGAAAGGTTGCTCGTGCACTGGTTGCGGCATGATCGCACTGGCTTCCGGGGCTACCGGTTGTGGCACGGCTTTTTTAACCGATTTTTTAGCTGGCTTTTTCACCGCTTTTTTGGCGGACGAGCTGGCTTTAGGTTTGGCCTCCGGTTTGGCGTTTATGCCAGTATCAGCTTTTGCGGCTGGCGCTGCCTTGGGTGTTGTTTTTTTAGGGGCTGATTTAGGCGTTGTTTTAGATGCTGCTTTCGGTGCGGCAGCCTTGGCGGTTTTTTTGGCCGCTGTTTTTTTCTTGGTGGTTTTGTTTTTGGCTTTTAGCTGACGCGCCGCTTTGGCAACAGCTTGCTGGCGAGCCTTGGCATTTTTAAGCGACAGTGTCGCTTCTGTAAGTGTGCCCTGCGCAGCGCTAAGTGCTGCCTGGGCAGAGTGAATAGCAGCCTGCTGCTCTTTGATGGCACGCTCGGCGGCGGCCAGGCGCTTGGTGCTGGCCGGTGTTTTCTTACCTTTACCTGCCGCCACTTTTTTTGCACGCAGAGCTTTGAGCTTGGCTTTTTCCGCCTGCAGTTTTTTCTGGCTGCTGGCAACCAGAGCTTTGGCAGTTTTAACTTGTTTTGCGCGCTCGCTGTCGAGCTTGGCACTGACTGTTGCAATTTCTTTTTCCAATTGCACAACAGTCATGGCAGATGATTTTTTAGCAGCCATAACAGACACCTGTAAAATAAGAAGTTGACGTCGTTTGAATGTAAACCGAGAGGAGAAATCTCGCACCTATTGTAGACATATTCGGGGCTGATGTGTAAGCCCGGCAAAGGCAAATTTATGCCTGACAGGCCACTAAATTGAACAATAGTCCCTGTAGAGGGTCAGCTTTACCCGCTAACTGCCCGCAAACAGGGTTATTTCAGCTGAGATTTCCCACAGATGGGGCCGATTGGTATACCATTGTGCTGGCTTTGTTAGCGGTGCCAATTGTGTACCAGTGCCGGATGGGCCGGCAACCCATTCGGGAGCATGAGTCTCCCGGGGGCGAAAACACCAATAATTGCAGGTATTTTATGATTAACAAACGTTTATTGATGGCGGGCGTTATTGCTTCCGCTGCACTCGTTGCAGGTTGTAACCAAGAGGCTGCCGAGCAGCCAAGTGCCGAAATGACGCTCGACACACTGGAGCAGAAAGTCAGCTACACAATTGCCGCTGATATTGCCGGTAACCTCAAGCAGCGTGATTTCAATGTGGACATTGATGCTTTTGTGGCGGCTTTTACCGATGTACAAAATGATGCCGAACTGCGTTTGACTCAAGAGCAAATGCAAGAGGTGATGCAGAGTTTCCAAGAGCAGCAAATGCAGTTGGCGCAACAAAAACAGCGCGAGCTGGCAGAAACCAATCGCGTTGAGGGTGAGGCATTTTTGGCTGAGAACGCCGGTAAAGAAGGCGTGATGATGACCGACAGCGGCTTACAGTATAAAGTTCTGGAAGCGGGCGATGGTGTTAAGCCCGGCGCCACCGACACTGTTACTGTGCACTATGCTGGCCGCCTGCTTGATGGCACCGTATTCGATAGCTCTTACGAGCGCGACAGCCCCGCTACTTTTGGCTTGAATCAAGTGATCGCCGGCTGGACTGAAGGCCTGCAGTTGATGGAAACCGGCTCCAAGTACGAGCTGTATATTCCTGCCGATTTAGCCTACGGCCCCGGTGGTAATCAGGGTATTCCGCCCAATGCCACACTGATTTTTGAAGTGGAGTTGCTGGAAGTTGAGCAGGCAGATATGCCGGAAGCTGCCGCTGAGGAATAGTATTAATCAGCGTACAAAAAAGCCGGGGCTTGCCCCGGCTTTTTTGTACGTGTTTATAATTTGCGGCCCAGACGCTTTTCAATCATGCGCTTTTCCCATTGGGGGTTCATCAAGCCAATCACCTCGTAAGCCTTGAGGCCGTGGATAACAACACCCACCGTCCAGCCCAGCCAGAAAAATACAAATATACGCGGTAAGTCGAAAAATCCCAGATAGACAATGCTCATAACAGCATAAATCAGTAGATGGTTGTAAAACTCCTTGAGGTTTTTGACATAGTCCATGGCCATACGCTCTTCCAGCGTCACGCTGGGTACACCCGTGGTGGTAGATGATTCCATAGTAAGGTCCCCGTCGGTAAATGTGGATTGGTCCACCTCGAATACCGATGCCAGGGCACGAGCTGTTTCCAGGCTGGGGTTTTGTCCGCGCTCTATCCGCTGAATGGTGCGCGGTGTTACGCCTGCCAGTTCCGCCAATTGTTCCTGAGACCAGCCTCGCTGTAAGCGCAATTTTTTAACAATCATCTGTTGCTCCCGGTATCGTTTCAAGGTACCGCCAGTGTGGTTCAGCCCGTCTTCTGTCGCCACGACAAGAGCCCGACAAAGCCCCGACGTGAATCAGACAGCGTCTTGACAGCCATAGTCAGCCAGCCAATATTAGCCGACATCCGACATCCGACATCCGACATCCGACATCCGACATCCGACATCCGACATC
>DATBNH010000034.1:0-12599 GCA_036554405.1 Cellvibrionaceae bacterium
TCATGCAAGGCAAAGCTGTGGCCTGGGTGGGCGATGGCAATAATATGTGCAACTCTTATATTAACGCCGCCGCCCAGTGTGATTTTGAATTGCGCATTGCCTGCCCGGAAGGTTTCGGTCCTATGGCTCGGCTGATCGAAGAAAACCGCGACCGGGTAAAAATTTGCAGTACGCCACAGCAGGCTGTAGCCGATAGCGATCTGGTCGTCACTGACACCTGGGCCTCTATGGGCCAGGAGGAAGAAAAAGCCGCCCGCGAACGGGCTTTTGCCGGCTACCAGGTTAACAGTGAACTGATGAGCCACGCTCATAAAGACGCGCTGTTTATGCACTGCCTGCCCGCTTATCGCGGTAAAGAAGTGAGCGCAGAGCTGCTCGACAACCCCGACTCGGTGGTTTGGCAAGAGGCGGAAAACCGTTTGCATGCGCAAAAAGCGCTGATTGAATTTTTACTGTTGAGCTAAAACTTTAACACTGGACACTCATGAACAACTGGACAGCATTTTTGCAGCACCTCGGCGCCCACATCACCGATGCGGGCCAGATGCTTGTCGACACCCCACCCGCCACCGATGCCACCACCCTCACCTGGCTCGGCTATCGCAGCATTATCAGCCTGGCAGGCCCCGATGCCAGCCGCTTTTTGCAAGGCCAGATAACCGCCGATGTACGCCAACTTAGCACACACACAGTGATGGGCGCCCAGTGCAACCTTAAAGGCCGCATGATCGGCAGCTTCCGCCTGGTCAGCCTCGACCCTGACAACAGCCAAATACTGCTGTGCGCAGCAGCCGAGCTGGCTGAAGCGCTCACCGCCAGCCTTAAAAAATACAGTGTGTTTTCCAAGGTCGACATCAACCACTGCCCGGATCAGTGGCGTTTGTTTGGCGTTGCTGGCTCCAACGCCTGCGAGCTTATTGCCCGGCACACCGGGCTCAGCCTTGCGGAAAATGACACCAGCAGCCATAACGAGCAACTGGTGGTGCTGCGCCTGGACGCCGAGCACTACGAGTGCTGGGTAAAAGCCGAGGCCGCAGAAGCCCTGTGGCAGGCTCTGGCCCAAGAGGCGTACATGGCAGACAGCGGCAGCTGGCAACTGGCGGATATTCGCCGGGGTAGCGGTCATGTTTACGGCGCCACCAGTGAGCTGTTTACCCCGCAAGCGCTCAATTATGACCTGACCGGCGCGGTCAGCTTTAAAAAAGGCTGCTATACCGGCCAAGAGGTGGTCGCCCGGCTGCACTACAAGGGTAAACCCAAAAAACGCATGTATCGCATTGGCTTTGCCGCCGATAGTGCGCCCCTCCCCGGCACCGCCCTTACCGATGCCGACGGCAAAGTCCAGGGTCTGTTGGTGATGGCGGCCATGGCCGCGCCCGGGCGTGCTGAAGCGCTGGCCGAGCTACCCATTAATTCAGCCATCAACTCAACCAGCCACGCCCAAAACGATTTATTTTTTGCGCAAACACAGGTCGTCGAACGCCTGCCCTTGCCCTATACTCTGCCTGAGGATGATAATAATCCCTGATGCGGCCATCCCTGCGCCCAAGGCCCGCTGCAGATGCGTTAACCTAAACACAACAGGACATCCGATGAGTCATATTGTAGATACCGTTCGCCAGGACATCATCGCGGCCATTAAAGCCGACAAGCTGGTATTACCCACACTGCCCGAAGCCGCCCTGCGCGTGCGCGAAGTTGCCGAAGATCCGGATGCCAGCATCGATCAGTTGGCCAAGGTAATCGGTGGCGATGCCGCCCTGAGCGCGCGCATTATACGCGTGGCCAACAGCCCGCTGCTGCGCGCCAACCGCGCTATTGAAGATTTGAAAACCGCGCTGATGCGCCTGGGTATTGAATACACCTGCAATATCGCCACCGGTCTGGCCATGCAGCAGATGTTTCAAGCCACCAGCGACCTGGTCGACAAGCGTCTGCGCGATATCTGGACCCGCTCCAGCGAGGTGGCAGGCATCTGCCATGTGCTTTGCAAGCACTACACGAAACTGCGCCCAGACCAGGCTACACTCGCCGGGCTGATTCACAAAATTGGCGTCCTGCCCATTCTCACCTACGCCGAGGAACACCCATCGCTGTTGAAAGACAGCTTTACGCTGGATATGGTGATCGACCAGCTGCAAGGGCCCATTGGCGATTTGATTTTAAAATCCTGGGACTTCCCGGCCGAGCTCGCGCACATCCCCTCGCAACACATCAAGTTTGACCGTCAAATAGAAAAAGCCGATTACGCCGACATAGTCACCGTCGCCCTGCTGCAAAGCCATATGGGCTCAGACTCTAACCTCGCCACCATGGACTACCATCAGGTTACCGCTTTTGCCCGCCTGGGTATGGACCCGGATATGCAATCGGCCGAAGCCGAAGACCTGTCGGCGGATATGGAAGCGGCCATGAGTTTGCTGCAGTAACCGTCGCATAAAAAAAGCGGTTTAGGGAGCCTCTGAACAAGTCTAGATGGCGTCTGGCCTTCAGCGTTTTTCGAGATCAAGGCAATGTTTTGTAGGCATACTGGTGGTCTGTCAAAAAACATTAACGCAGAGATCACAAAGCGCTGAAGGCCCCGAAGGGCGCGGCCCAAAACGTCCATCCGCTGCGTTGTTCTTCTTGACAAGGGCAAAGCTTACCGCATCCTGCTCTCGCCCCTTACCTGCGTCCATACAGGCAACCAACATTGACGAGTAACATCCATGTCACTCGCCCTACGGGCGCCATATGGCGTCCTAATCGGCTCCAGGCCGATTGGTCCCTGCGAAGAACGCCAATGGCCAGGGATGGCCTGAATGCAGCAAATGCAGGAGCAATTTGCGGCAAAGGGCTGAACGTTTTGGACTCGCGCACGGATGCAGGAGGTAGGGCAGCGCACGACTAAAAGGATTTAGGAGGTAGAGTGACGCAGGAAGCCAAAGCCGAGGAGCAGTTGCCGAGACGCCACCTAGACTTGTTCAGAGGTTCCCTAGGTACTCACCTGCCGCTTTTTTATTAGGCAACTACGTGGGGAGAAATGATTGAAAGCTCCGAAGACCAAAATCTATTGATAGAGTTGCCCTTCGAATTCCTCGCTTTTTTTGTGTTAATCAAGCTCGACTAAATAAAGGCCTGCTTTCTTAAAACGTTCATTCTTTTCTGGCTCCCATACACCAGCTTTTAACTCAATGGGAGGGAAATTCATTTTTCGCATATCATCGAGCGTATAATAAAATCCGAAATGTTCGCGGCTCTGATATAAAGGTTGATACTTCCCCTGCTGCCCGTAGTACGGTAGTTGCGGGTCTACATTGATCATGGCAAAAAAATCGCGCTCTTTTTGAGCCATAGCAGTCAAACATCGTGCACCCAGATCAAGCAAAATGTTTATTTTCTCTTCTGAAAAGTCCTCGATATTTTCATCCGATGCAACTATTTTTCTAAGCTCTATATCCTCTGCTGAGCCCAATGGACAGAGAGAACCCTCGGCTTCGTCATCCCCCATCGGCTCGCTCTTCCGTTTGGAAAAACTGGCTTCGTGTGAAGAATGCTCATACTCTCCACTTAATAATTTCTTAAAGTTGTCTAACAAATTGGCTTGATTAAACCCACCATGCCAAGCCAGCATCGCCGAACTATCAAGGTAGATTTTTTTGGCAGCAGGCATCACGTAATTGGCGCAAGAAGAGCCACACTTCTTCTTAACTCTAACCGACAATTGGGTGCCGTAAAGCCAATAACCTAAATCCAGCCCAGCTGAACCGTTTCCGCCGTAGCTGTTGATCTGCAATATAGTGGGTTTGATTAGCGCGCTGGCATAAAGTTGTTTTAGCTCGTTGACTTTCTTTTGAGTTATTTTTCCGTTGAAACGAATAACTTCTTCGGAGGACAACCAGACTTCCTTGTCTTGCGCCTCTTGGCTACACGCTGAAAGCCCACTAAAAGCTATCGCGAATGCTGCTGCTTTTACTAAATGAGTGAAAGTCATTCTATCTTCCTTGGTTATTGATAGGAGGCCCATAACTACCGTCATTTTTTTGAGTAATCATCAGGTCGGACCCAGCCAGGCTCGGTAGCGATTATCGGGTATTTTCGGAGCCAATCACAGAGTTATCGGTTACAGCCTCCAATCTATTGGCTGTAAACCCTGTTGCTGTAAATACCGATTGGCGGCAGAAAAGTGCCCATTACCTATAAACCCCCGGTAAGCCGACAGAGGCGATGGGTGTGGGGACTTGAGCACCAGATGTTTTCCAGAATCGATAATACTGCCTTTCTTTTGCGCGTAACTGCCCCAGAGCATAAACACCAAGCCTTCACGCTCGCGATTAAGCACTTCAATGGCTCGATCGGTAAACTGCTCCCAGCCCTGGCGCTGATGCGAGCCAGCGCGCGCCTGCTCTACGGTGAGGGTGGCGTTTAGCAACAGCACGCCCTGCTCGGCCCAGCTTTGCAGGCAGCCATGATCAGGTATTGGGTGTCCCAAATCCCGCTGAATCTCTTTAAATATATTCTGCAGCGATGGCGGCGCCGGCACCCCGGGGGCCACAGAAAAGCACAAGCCATGTGCCTGCCCCGGCCCGTGATAAGGATCCTGACCCAAAATCACTACCCGTACCTCGTCAAAAGGCGTGGAATTAAAAGCATTAAAAATCTGTTTGGATGGCGGAAACACCAGCTTCCCCTGCTGTTTTTGCTGCAGTAAAAACGTCTTTAGCTGACGCATATAGGGCTGCTCAAACTCTGGCGCCAAGTAGTGTAGCCAATGGGGGTGAAGGTCTATCGCTTTACTGCTGTTATTCATGTTTAAAATGCCACGGCGTTAGATAAATACTCAGGGCCCGTCCGACGAGGGTCGCGCCGAAGTCTACCAAAAAACCGGTCAGCCTGTTTCATGCTGACCGGTTTTTACTGGACCTGACGTTTGGTCACACACCGTTGGGATAACTTTCTAGCTGACTTACAATAAAAAGTTAATGCAAATAACTATCATTTGTATTAGTATTCGAAAAACACACCCCATACGAGGTTCTCATGAAAATAACTGCCCTGCTCGGCGCCGCGCTACTCACCCTGGGTTTTAGTCTAAACGCCGCGGCCGATAATCGCCCCGATCATTTTGCCCCCAAGCCATCGGAGACCTTAAGCCAGGCCATCAATAACTTTAGCGAATACAACAGTAAGCTTGCGCAGTTGTTGGATCAAGACGCCCTGAGCGCGGAAGACCTGAATAATGTACACCAGCTGACTTACACCCTGGAAACAGCCCTGGAAAAGATTCGCAGTGAGCTGGCCGGGGCGGCCGAGGTACTCGAAGAGGTACATATTGCCTCGGAAAAGTTTGATGCCGAAGCGGTGCAAGACCGCGCCAGGGTTTACCTTGATGTATCGCGCCAAGTGGTGCCTTAACACACCATTGGCTCATCACTCGCCACTTACCATCTGCAAAACCCTAACAGGAGTGCACTGTGTCTGACTCAGCAAACACCCCCTCCCCCGCTGCCGCTGCCTTCGAGGCAGAGCCGTGGCTAACCGATATCAGCGTGACGGCGAAGGACGCTCCACCGCCAGCGGGATTGCTTGATCGCGGCCTGGAGTTGCTGCAAACCGGTGGGCCGGTGGTGATGTTGCTTATCGCTATGTCGGTTATTGCCCTGGCTATTGTGTTGGTCAAGCTCATGCAGTTTCGCGCGCTGCGCATTGGCCGGCGAAAATCCGCCACCCGGGCACTGCTCCACTGGCAAGCGGGCAAACCAGATCTGGCCCTGGTAGAAGCCGCCGCGTGCCCAAACCCCACCGCACAGGCTCTGGCCCAGGCCATTCGGGGCAAGCAGCGCAACTTACCCGAGCATAAAGTGCGCGAGGAAGTGCTGCGCTATGGCAGCGATGTTTTGTTTCATCTTCGCCGTGGCCTGCGCCCGCTAGAAGTGATCGGCTCGCTGGCGCCACTGCTGGGCTTGCTGGGTACGGTCCTGGGCATGATCAAGGCCTTCCAACAATTGCAAGCGGCGGGCAATCAGGTAAACCCGGCTATTCTCTCCGGTGGTATTTGGGAGGCGCTGCTGACCACGGCGGTGGGCTTGTGTGTGGCGATTCCGGTGGTGGCACTGCTCAACTGGCTGGAGCGCCGCGTGGATCATTTGGCCCACGAGATGGACAATATTGTCACCCAGGTGTTTACCGAAAATTTATCGGCCACTGCCACCTATTCCCCGGCGTCCCCCAGGGCGGTCGAGCAACCACAATCTATACCCAGCACACAGGCGAGTCATGGTAAATCCGGATCTTTGCAGCCCGCCTAAGCTTGCGGCAAAACAGCCGCCGCGCCGAAATGTGGTGAGCTTAACGCCACTAATTGACGTGGTGTTTATTCTGCTGGTGTTTTTTATGTTGGCGTCGAGCTTTGTGAAATGGCGTGCAGTTGAGTTGGATGCAGCCGGTAACTCACCGGCCGCCTCCAACACAAGCCCGTTAGAGCCACTAACGCTAACGGTGAGTGCCGAGCAAACGCAGCTAAACGGCGAGACTATGCCATTGGCGCAGATGCTGCCGCTTATCCAAACACATTTGCAAAAACATCACGATCAAGTATTGCGGGTACAACCACTGGCCGATACTTCACTGCAAACTGTTATACACCTGCTGGATGCGCTGCAATACGAAGGCATAACCCGGCTGACCATGAATCGCGATGCCAATTGGCAAGAAGCCTCTGCCTTGCAGTAATCTGTTATGCATTTTGAAAATCGCCGCCCCGATCAGAGTGAAGAACGTATATTGCCACTGATTAATGTGGTTTTTTTGCTGCTGATTTTTTTTATGATTGCCGGCACCCTGAGTGTGACCGAGCCTTTCGATATTAAGCCCACCCACTCGGACACCGAAGCACAGGTTGCGACCGATACTCTGCGCATACTGCTCGGACACCAAGGACAATTGGCACTTCAGGAAAAAACCGTTACCGAAGTGTTTTTATTGACAGAGGTAGGCAAAAAAATAGCGAGCAATCCGTCCACGCGCGTACAGCTAAAAGCCGACGGCCGCGTTGCGGGTAACAAGGTAGTGCAACTGATGGAGCGTTTGCGCGAAGCCGGTGTAGAAAAATTGCAATTGCTAACCACACCGGAGAACATGTGACGCCCTTGCCCAAAAGCTATTGGTTAACAGCGCTTATTATGGCCGTACTGCTACACCTGATAGCGGCTACAGCACTGCTGTGGCAACCGGCTAAAGAAAATAAAGGCAACGCCGTACAAGCGGGCACCGGCGGCGTTGAAATTTCCCTGGGGCCCGCAGGAGGCGCACCCGGTGGCCCAGAGGAAGTTGAGACCGAAATAAAACCCAACGAAGCACTTGCCGAGCAGCAAGTAGTTGAAGACACCACTAAAGCATCCGAGCCGACAGAACCGGAGCCGGAGCCGGTTATTGAGCCAGAGCCGATTGTTGAGCCGGAACCTGTTATTGAACCCGAACCGACTACAAAACCCGAGCCTGTTAAAGAAAAAAAGCGGCACAAAAAAACCGAAAAAAATGTTAAACCTGCCACTCGGGGTGCAGGCGGAAAATCGGGCAATAAAAATAAAGAACAAACCGGCAGCGGCGATAATAGCGCAGGCGGAGGCTTGGCAGGAGATACCAGCGACTATCTGGCCAGCCTGCAAGCGTGGCTGGAACGCCATAAACAATACCCGCGTTTGGCAAGGCGCATGCGCCAAGAGGGCACTGCACTTTTGTATTTTGTCGTCAGCCCAAATGGCGAGGTGTTAAATTATGAGTTGCGCCAAAGCAGTGGCCACCAGCACTTGGACAGAGAGGTGATCGCTATGATCGAACGCGCACAACCGCTACCGGCCATGCCTGCCAGTATGGCGCAAAAAGAGTTGGAGCTGATTATACCAGTGGAGTTTTTTCTGCGTTAAAAATTCCCCCCTCTCCAGCCCTCCCCGGAGGGGAGAGGGTTGGGCAGGATTGAGGATTACAGCAATTCACCGCCAATGCAGTATTCTTTCAAAGGTGGAAAGCCGTTAAATTCTACGGCACTGTAGCTGGTGGTGTAGGCGCCGGTGGTGAGCCAATACAAACGATCACCAGCGGCCAGTGTCAGCGGCAGTGGGCACTTGTGATTTTCATACATAATATCGGCGCTGTCGCAAGTAGGCCCAGCCAGCACTACATCTTCTATCTCACCGGTTTTTTCGGTCGCTACCGGGTATTTAATCGCTTCATCCAGGGTTTCAATTAGCCCGGAAAATTTACCCACATCGGTAAATACCCAGCGGTGCAAGGCAGTGCGCGACTTGCGCGAAATCATCACCACTTCGCTCACCAGAATACCGGCGTTGGCAATCAGCGAGCGGCCGGGCTCGATAATAATTTCCGGAAAGTCATCGCCAAAGTCCTCGCGCAAAAAGCGGGTAATTTCCGAGGCATAGGTTTCCAGATCGTTGGTGCGAGTTATGTAATTAGCCGGAAAACCGCCGCCCATATTGATCATTTGCAGCTTGATATTGTTTTCTTCCAGCAGGCGATCGTACATAAATTTCACCTTACCCAGCGCCGCATCCCAGCTGCTGATCTCACGCTGTTGTGAACCCACATGGAAAGACACACCATAGGGCACCAAACCCAGCTCTTTGGCCAGCACCAACAAGTCCATGGCCATATCCGTCTGGCAACCAAATTTACGCGATAGAGGCCAATCTGCTGTTTGTGTACCCTCGGTCAGAATACGCACATACACGCGCGAGCCAGGGGCGGCCACGGCGATATTACGCAGATCATCTTCCGAGTCGGTGGCAAACAGACGCACGCCTTTTTCATAAAAATAGCGCACATCGCGGCTCTTTTTAATGGTGTTGCCGTAGCTGATGCGCTCGGCGGTTACGCCGAGGCCCATGACCTTATCCAGCTCATAGCGCGAGGCGATATCAAACGAGGCACCCTTATCCCGCAGCAGGGTCAGAACGTCTACCGCTGGGTTGGCTTTTACCGCGTAATAAATTTTGGCGTAGCCGAATTTTTCCACCAGCTCATCATAAGCGCTGTTAATGGTGGGCAAATCCAACACCACAAAAGGGGTCTCTTTGCCATCGGCAAAGCTCTTCATGCGGCCGAATACCTCGGCAGAATAGTAATCTTCAACGCGGGCGGCGCCCGATAGTGTGGTCATAATGCAGTTCCTGTTGTATTTCGCGTCAATAAAAGAAAGGGCTGCCCCACCCCTCGGAACGGCCCCACTATCGTGATCCAGCCCCGCCGACACCTCTTTTGGACATGCTTTGTTGGGGCGCGCATTAAACGACCAAGTATCATTTAACGCAATAGTTTTTATACACTGTTTTGATCTTTTTACAGCCTTTTTGAGTCTGAGCAGCACCGAGTGTAGCAGAGCTGAATTACAGGCATAAAAAAACCCGGCCGTGGCCGGGTTTTTTCGTCAAACAAACGCTTACAACTTGTCGGAGTTCTGGCTCAGGTAAGAGGCAACGCCAGCGGCTGATGCGTCCATACCCTTGTCGCCTTCCTGCCAGCCGGCGGGGCAGACTTCGCCGTGCTGCTGGTGGAACGCCAGGGCGTCAACCATACGAATCATTTCATCGACGTTCCGGCCCAGGGGCAGATCGTTAACCACCTGATGACGCACCAGACCGTCTTCGTCGATCAAGAAAGAACCACGGAAAGCCACACCACCTTCTGATTCCACATCAAAGGCCTTGGCAATTTCGTGCTTGATATCGGCAACCATGGTGTATTTCACCGGGCCGATACCGCCGTCATTGACGGGGGTGTTACGCCAGGCGCTGTGGGTAAACTGAGAGTCGATAGATACCGAGATCACTTCTACGCCACGTTTTTGGAAGGCTTCGTAGCGCTTGTCAAAGGCGATCAGCTCAGATGGACACACAAAGGTGAAATCCAGCGGGTAGAAGAAGATAACGGCTTTTTTACCCTTGATGGCAGACGCCAGATTGTACTCGTCAACGATTTCACCGTTGCCCAGTACCGCTGCTGCTGTAAAGTCTGGTACTTGTTTTCCAACTAATACGCCCATGTCTTAACCTCCTGAGTTTGACTGTTTGGACTAAAAAGACGGGGCGAGCTGTCAGGGCTCGCCCCAATTGTTACAAGGTTTTAGCAATTGAAACCTGAATCACCAATAGCGAGTAGCTATACTACACCTATCTAACAGTGTGTCACATTGATTTTCTATATGGGGTTGATTGCTTCACTTTAAAGACCACAGCAGTCAAATAGCAATCGTTATCAAAACTTGTTGACACGGATTATCATTTACAATAGCATCAATGCTGTGTCTTCACTAACTCTCAAAGGTGCTGCTATCCATGTACGTTTGTCTTTGCAAAGGTATCACTGACCGTCAAATCGAGAACGCTGTACTCGATGGCGCCACCAGTGTTGGCAAACTGCGCAAATCCCTGGGTGTTGCCAGCCAGTGTGGCAAATGCACCTGCCTTACTCGCGAAATTCTCAACGACACCCTGGCCAACAGTGCTACAAATAATGCTATGGCCGATTTTTACGCAGTGGCGTAAAGCCCACTGTGAAGCATTCGTAAAAGGCAATACGAATGAATCGCTCAATCATTTAAATCTCTTTTAACATCAAACACTTAGCCTTGACATCTCCCCTATTGAGGGCCAGACTTAGCGCCAATACGCAAGTGGCCTGCAAGCAGGCAAGGAGACAGATATGAAAGGCGATCCCAACGTTATAGCAATCCTCAATAAAGTCCTCGGCAACGAGCTAGTGGCCATTAATCAGTATTTCTTACATGCGCGCATGTACAAAGACTGGGGCTTAAAAGAGCTGGCCGAACACGAGTATCACGAGTCCATTGATGAGATGAAACACGCCGACCAGTTGGTTGAGCGTATTTTGTTTTTGGAGGGTCTGCCCAATCTGCAAGATCTGGGCAAGTTGCATATTGGTGAAAACACCGAGGAAATGCTTAAAAGCGACCTCAAGGTGGAAATGAAAGCCATTCCCGATTTGCGCGAGGGTATTGCCTATTGCGACTCGGTGAAAGACTACGTCAGCCGCGACCTGCTCTCGAGTATCCTGGATTCCGAAGAAGAACATGTGGATTGGTTAGAGACACAGTTATCACTGATTGAGAAAGTGGGTATTCAGAATTACCTGCAGTCGAAAATGGGTGGGGATGAGTAGAAGCGGTGCACGGGGAACGAAAAACGGGGAACGGGAAACGTAAAAGCGTCGGATGTCGGATGTCGGATTAAGTCTAAACCTCTAAACATTAAAAAGGCCAGAGCAGCTACTGCTCTGGCCTTTTGCGTTATCCGTATTCCGTTACCCGTAACACGTTCCGTTCTTCATATCCCGTTATCCGTCCTTCGTTCCCCGTATTCCGTTACCCGTTCGCCGTCACCTCTAATTCAACAACCCATAAACTCCCAGCGAATAGGCACGTTTTTCGCGCTCGCCTTTGAACCGGCTGGCTTTTACCAGCTCGCCCAAGCTTACCGGTTTATCTTGATAGCGGGTGTCGCCGGTGCCGGTGTCATAGCTGACCAAACCGGCAGCGTGGAAGTAATAGGCCATATAATCGCCCTTCTCTACCCCAACACTGACCGGGAAGTTAACCCGAGTTACCCCGGCACTAGGCGCCTGTAGAGAGTCGCTCTGCCAGATAACCACCAGCTGATCGCCCACCGGACGCATTACCTGCACGGTGAAATGACCCGGGTTAATAAAGTGCGCGCTCACACCGGTAATGGTGCCATCGGCGGGAATCGGGTTGGCCATATCCACCAGCAATAAGGGCTGATCATCAACCTTGCTGCGTTGTACCATTTCGCCACCGATATAATCGAGCAAATCGCCCTGCACTAAAAAATCACGCATTGCGTCTATATTGTTTTGCACAAAGCTTCGCACCTGGCCACGCAGCTCGGAGGACTCCTGCACTCGCACAGTTTTTTCAGTATCGAGCACGCTCATAATGCGGCTTAGCTCGGCAACTTCGGCTTGCAGTTGCTGCTCGCGGGTTTGCAGCGATTGAATATTACTATTGGCCTTGGCCAACTGGTCCTGCAAGGCGCGGTTTTCGTCTTCCATTTGTTTGATATTGGGCTGTGTCTGACAGGCCGCCAGTGACACCAGTGCCAATACGCCAAATAAACGTTTCATCGGTCTCTCCGATTCAGTAGGTAAGAAGCTTGAGTGTAGCAGCTTTTCTTTACAAAGCTTAAGGCATTATTAGGGCCTCTCCACCTGAAAGCTCACCGTAGCCAGCGTTTCCTGCCCCACCAGTAAATCTACGTGATAGCGCCCCTGGGGGAAACCTTCCACCGGCCGCTCAAGACGGAAAAACCGCTCCCCCTCAATGCCATCAACAATCACTGGCACCTGGGCTATACGTACACTGCGGCTGCCATCAAAAAGCATCGCTTGCACCACCGTAGTCTGGGCAGGGAAGTTAGCGTAGGCAAAACCCAAAAAGATAATACGATCGGGGTTGAGCGCAGCGGGCTGTTCACCGTCGAGGCTGGTCAGCGCTGCCGAGGCTACCCGCGCTTTGATAATCTGCGGCTTGCTGGCCGCCTCCTGAGCTTGATCCAGGCTCAAACGCAGGA
>DATBNH010000039.1:0-2155 GCA_036554405.1 Cellvibrionaceae bacterium
TATGTCGATACTGAACCCTATGGCCGCAAGCCTCTGTGCTTGCGGCTCTTTTTGAGCGAAATCCCCCCTGACACGGTAATTATGAAACTCGCGCCGCAGCGGGTAGTGTTTGCGCAAAGCGTCAAACCCCTGTGCCAGGGATGCCCCCTCGGTGCGCACAGACGCGGCCAGCGCACGCAACCGGGCATCATCATCGGTAATGGCATAGACCTCGGGCAACAGCTGCTGCAGCGCATGCCAGTCGCTGCCACCGGGGAGGGTCAGCAGGCTATCGCTGACCTTGGGCGACACCTCGGCCAATTGCACACGCGGGGTTATGGTGAAATGCTGGCACAGCGCCTGATAAATCATGGCGGTGCCCATAAGCTTGCCATCAAAACTGTAACCGGCAATATGCGGGGTACCCAGAGCCACCCGGTCCAGCAGCTCAAGAGAAATCTCCGGCTCCGGCTCCCAGACATCCAGCACCACCTGCAGATCCGTGCGCTGCTGTAACACCCTATTGAGTGCGGCGTTATCGATTACCTCGCCGCGCCCGGCATTGAGCAGCACCGTGCCCGACGGCAACTGCAACAAATCGCGCTCGCCCAGCAGGTGGCGGGTGGGGTGCGGACCATCAAGGGTGAGCGGCGTGTGCAGGCAGACCACATCGGCGCTGAGGACCTGCTCTAGCGTGGCAAGATCAGGGTTTTGTTCGGATGTTAAAAATGGGTCATAGCAGTAGCACTCTATGCCTTGAGCCTTGAGGCGCCGATACAATAAGCCGCCCACATTGCCGCAGCCGATAATGCCAAAGCGTTTTGTAATCCAGTCCACATCCAGTGCGGCCAGCGCCGCATAGACATACTCTACCACTGAGTTAGCATTACAGCCGGGCGCATTGGTGTAAGCGATGCCGACACTGTCGAGCCAGCGAGTATCAAGATGATCCATACCGATAGTGCAGGTGCCGACAAAGCTCACCGAACTATCGGCTAATAGCCCGGCATTGACCTTGGTCACCGAGCGCACCAACAGAGCATCAGCATCCCGCACATGCTCGGCGCTCATTTGCCGGCCTGGCAACCGCACTATATCGGCTATATCGCCAAAGAAGGCTTCACACAGGGGAATATTTTCGTCGGCTACTATCTTCATACACACACCTCGGGTGGTAGTAATTTTGCAGCTCGTCGGGCGGGTGTTTGGCCCCAGCCCATTTGCGTACAAAATTCAGAAAAATCGTCGATATTGATGGCTTTATGGCGTAAATCATCAAAATGGCTGACCAAATCAATATCCATTTTGATACGCGCCAACTGTTGCGCCAGCGCTATTTGCGGGCGAAAAGCCTCAAGTTTGGCAGCAAGCGTACCCGCACCGCGCAGGGGCAAGTTGGCTATTTCCCCCCGTCTCAACCACAGCGCATCCAGGCTGCCAAAAGCCATTAACAAGGCGGCCGCGGTTTTTGGGCCAACGCCCGGTACGCCGGGGATATCGTCGCTGCTATCGCCCACCAAGGCCAGATAATCCACCAAGGCATCGGGCGGCACGCCAAAGCGAGCGATAATATCCGCGTGATAATAGCGCTGCTGGGCACTGTAGTCCCACAGGTAGTCCTCGGGTCGGGTCAGGACCTGAGCCAGATCCTTATCGCGGGTCAACACCGCCACCGGTGCCGCCTGCTGGCCACAATAGTGATAGAGGCTGCCGAGCAGATCATCGGCCTCGTACAGATCGGATGCAAAGCTGGCAATGCCCAATAGTTCGCTCGCCTCACGGCAGGCTTGTAATTGAAAAGCCAGCGCCGCATCCGGCAGTACCCGGCTGGATTTATAGGCCGGATACAGCTGGTGACGAAAACCGGACCCCAAACTCTCATCAAAACAGGCGGCTACATGGCTGGGGCGGTGCGCCTCCAGCAGCGACAGTAAAAAGCCGGTATAACCGTACACGGCGGCCGTACCATAACCGTGGTGCTGGTCGAACCAGCGATCCGGCAAAGAAAAGTAGTAACGAAAAATATAGATGGAAGCATCTATCAGGCAAATCGGGGCCCCGCTCAAAGCGCACTCCTTAAAAACCGCGAGGGCTCAAGCAGGGAGGAGAGATCAGCGGCCGTGTGGTAATGGGCAATTAACACATTAAGAAAACAGGCCGCCCGTGGATTGACGCC
>DATBNH010000282.1:0-1691 GCA_036554405.1 Cellvibrionaceae bacterium
TGGCACAACTGGCCGATGCCTGTGATCGCATCAAGCAGCAAATGCCCAATGCCGCAGCGGTTAGCCCGCTGGAAATACTGCGCTGGCCCGGCGTGCAAAAAATCCAGACCCTCGACCGCGATACCTTGCTGCGCACCGCGCTGGAGCTATTCGACAACGCCCTTGAGCAGCTGGGTGAACACCGCAGCCGCGAAGGCCAGGAGCTGGCCGGATTTATCGAGCAGCGCCTGCAAGCGATTAGCGAACAAGTGGCCAGCGTGCGCCAGCGCCTGCCCGAAATACTCGCCGCCCAGCGCGAAAAACTGCAGAGTAAAATCGCCGCGCTCGATGTAGAACTGGACCCGGAAAGACTGGAGCAGGAAATCGTGCTAATGGCACAAAAGGCCGACGTGGATGAAGAACTGGACCGCCTGGACACCCACATTATAGAAGTACGCCGCAGCCTCAAACAAAACACCTCCCTCGGCCGCCGCCTCGACTTTTTAATGCAAGAGCTCAACCGCGAAGCCAACACCCTGTCATCCAAATCGGTCGTTAGCGAAACCACACAAGCGGCGGTGGAGTTAAAAGTGTTGATAGAACAGATGCGTGAGCAGGTGCAGAATATTGAGTGATGGGGTATGGTGAACGGTGAACGGTGAACGGTGAACGGTGAACGGAAAATGCTAGTAAAGTCTGTAGCCAGTGGCTAAAGTGAAAAATAGTTTTACACCTTTTGGGTATCCGGTATGCCTGCTATTGATATTCAGCAAAGTACGCCAATTATTTGCGATTTTTTGCGCAGCCAGCTGCCCAACCTGATGGGTGTTTATCTGTTTGGCAGTCAAGCGCAGAACTCGGCCGGAGCGGACAGCGATCTCGACCTGGCTGTGCTGGTAGCCGGTTATGTTGAACCACTCACCCTGTGGGAGCTTGGCAACCAGTTGGCTGAAAAACTGAATATTGACCTGGATCTTCTGGATTTACGCGCTGCTACTACGGTGATGCAACACCAAGTACTTACGGGCGGCCAACGCCTGTGGTCCAGCGGCTCCCAAACGGATGAATTTGAACTGTTTGTCTTGAGCGAGAAATTTGATCTTGATCTGTGGCGCAAACCCATCATTGATCAGATACAAGAGAAAGGACGCATTTATGGCCGATGACGTTATTCTTAATAAATGCGCAACCATTGAGCGTTGCGTCAAACGTGTAAAAGAAGAGTGGACGCTCGCAGGCGATGGCTTTGATACAGATCACACCCGTCAGGATGCAGCTATATTAAATATCCAACGCGCCTGTGAGGCGGCGATTGATATTGGTCAGTACATTATCCGAAAGAACCAGCTAGGGCTACCGCAAGGCGCCAGGGACATATTTACTGTTCTTGCCGACAAAAAAATTATCAGCCCAAACCTCGCCGAGTCACTTAAAAAGATGGTCGGGTTCCGTAACATTGTCGTTCATAACTACCAGTCTTTGGCACTGCCCATAGTAAAAGCCATTATTCAAAACCATCTTGAAGATTTTACCGAGTTCAAGCAACAGGCGATCAATTACTCGGCCAAGTCACTCGAATAATACCTCCTGCTATTAACGAAAACACCCCATGCATTTTTCTATCGCCTACATTCAATCTACAGTAGACGACCGCCTACACAATTGCTCTACTCCGGTTGAGGACTGAAAGCGCGTAGCCATCTTCCTAGCTA
>DATBNH010000081.1:0-5499 GCA_036554405.1 Cellvibrionaceae bacterium
TTGAAGCGCACTATGCCAAAGGTGCCTGCCACAAAAAACGAGACTCCGGCTATCAGCAGAGGCCAGCTCAGCCAGGTGAGGATGTCAGTCATGGCTGCCTCTGTGTAATAGTTGCACCAATGCTGCCGTTACCACAGCTGCCAACAACGCCAGAACCAGCGCTACATCCAGCAGCGCCGGGCGCGATTGCAACTCGGCCAGCATCAACAACACTGCTGTGCCAGCGGTGGCAAACAACTGTATGGCCATTAAGCGGTCGGCGAGAGTGGGGCCGCGCAAAACGCGCCAGAGGCCGGGTACCAGGGTCAGTAATAAGACGGCGACCAATACCTCAAGCATCGGCGTCCTCCCCGAGCAATCGCTCAAGATGCCATTCCAGTTTGCTGACCACCATCTGCCAGTCGCTTTGTTGATCGAGTATATGCAAATGCATCTGCGTCTGGTCGATACGGCTTGCCAGCGTACCTGGCAGCAAGCCCACCAAGGCTGACAGCATCAACTGCACTCGCGGGTGGGTGGCGGTGAGGGCAAAGGTCACCCAGCCGTCGCTGTTGTTAATTCGCGGTGCCAGGGCGCGCTTGGCGACATCCCAACCGCCTTGCAATAATTGCTGGAAAAAAAACAGTAAAAAGCCCGGTACAAAACGCCAGTTAAGTACCGGCAGCGGCACTTGAATGCCGCTGGCCAGCGAGGCGGCGGCCAGCGCCGAGGCCGCACCGAAAATCAGGCCCTGCGCCGAGGTTAATAGTAACCACAGAGCGTAAAACAACAGAAACCATAGCGAAGTCGTTCGCACATGTTGGCGCATGGGGTAATCTCTTATCGCGAAGCTGTAGATACTACTCAACTGCTGTGATCAACTCAAACGCCAACTTGCTATGATGGCGTTTTAACGTGGAGAGCATTTATGACTCTGGGTGGTGCGCTGACACTTCTGCTGATAATGACCTCACTGGCCGCGCTGCCTGGTACCAGCAGTATGCTGGTTGTGGCGCAGCGAGTGCGCGTAGGATTGGCTCAGGCGCTGGCGGTTATTGCCGGTATTGTGCTAGTGGATATGGCGTTTGTGGCTCTGGCACTGTTGGGTATGAGCGCACTTACTGCTAACAGCAACCTGTGGATTTTGCCACTGCAATTACTGGCTGCGGCTTATTTGATTTGGTTAGGTGTTAGTCTCTGGCAGTCAACCCCGGGTAAACAGACACAGGCTCATCACAAAGGATTGCTGGCCAGCTTTTTGGCCGGTGCCCTGATAACCGCTGCAGATATTAAGGCGCTGGTATTTTACGCGGGCCTGTTGCCGCAATTCCTTAAAATGGAGGCGCTTACACTTGGTGATGCTCTCTGGGTGTTCGCCATCACTCTGGTGTCAGTGGCGGGCGGTAAGCTTGTGTATGCTTTGGCGGCGGGTTTTATAGCGGAGCGTCTGGCACAGGCAACACCCAACGCCTGGCCCAGAAAACTCGCTGCTTGTTTGTTGATGGGGCTTGGGTTGTGGTTGTTGTTATTTGTTTTTTAGCTAACAGCCTGCTAACCCATTTTCAGTAGCCGGGCGTTTAGCTCTTCTTCAACCATCTGCTTGTATTGCAAATAATGAATCAGTCGCAGGCCGGTTTCAGGTGCGATCAGATCGGCGCAGGCGGTTAGGTCCAAGTCACTTATATAACAGTGGTAGTGTTTTTCGGTGCGGCGGCGGTTATAGATATAGCTGGCGGCCTGGGTGAATGCATCCTCGTCACCCGAGATAAAAGGTTGTTCGTCACAGTATATATGGTAGCTAATCTGATCCCCTCGCGGTTCGGCAATCACCGTGATATCAATAAACAGGTAGTTCGCTATGACGTTACTTTCGCTGTGAGCAGTGGCGTAGTATTCGTGGTTTTTTGAGGCGGTTATTTCATAGCAATAAATATCGGCATTAATGGGGTTGGCATCCAGCCCAATAAAACCATCGGCGGATAAGCGCTCCAGGGTGGCGCGAATAAAATTCAGCATGGGGCTTAAAAATGCGCGGTTCGATTGCTGATCCAGCTGGCCCTGCCAGAGCGCACCCTCCGGGTCTATGAGCGTGTAGACAATCTGTTTAAGGCTAAACTGATAAAAAAGGTAGGTGCCGGGCATGTGCAGGTGTGCACAAATGGTGCTGAGGGTATCTTTTTGCAAAGTGCGCCGGTCAATCACAATCGGGCTCCAGTTGTGCTGCGCCTTACCTAAATAAGCTAACAGTTCTTCGTAGCTGTTAGCTGCGTGAATAGTGGGTATATCCTGATGGTACTGCAGAATATAAAAGGCTTGTTCTGCGCAAAATACATAACGGGTGGTGCTGGGGCGGGTGCCGGTATAAAAGCAGGCAGTAATATCCAGCCATAGCTCTTCCAGCCGCGCGGTAATAATATGCGAAAGCTGCGGACTCAGGCAGCGAATAACGATGGCGGGTGGTTTGTTGCCGGTGGCCGGTGGTGCCTGACGTAAATAATGTAACAGCGCGTCGGCCAGGGGGTTATCGCTGAAGGAGCGCACAATAATTTCGTGCCAGCTATTAATGGAGGCCACATCAATACGCTTGACCAAATTGTCTTTAAAGCCGCTGTAATTAAGTGCATCGGCGTGGCTGGTCAGTTTTTCCAGGCCTTTCTCGTGCAATTCCGGGTAGGGCATTTCGCCAAGATTAATCACAAACAGCTGCCGGGTAATAACGGCAGGTTCCATAAAGGCCTGGTGCTGTGGGTGGGCGTGGGTATCGGGTAGCCATTGGCTGATGGTCGACAGCAGCTCGTGCTCACGCAGGGGAAGCTGTAAAGCTTTTTCCCGTACCTCCAGTTGAGTGATGCGTGTTAACACTCGATTGCGGTATGCCCAAACCATAAGCTCCAGTAAATTATTGGCTTCTTTCAATAGTGTACTGGCTTTCGCACTACTGTCGGACGGGTTTAGGCGTGCACGGTATAATTGCCATAGGTTGTAATCACTTCGGTCGGACTTTTGTGCGGTTAAAAATGCCTCGGACAGATCGTCGGAGATACCCGGGTTTACCTGCTCAATCTTGCCCGCTTTGCGCTCGTAGGCGGCGTGGAGTTTGCGCCCGAGAATGCTCAGCTCACGCCCGGAGATAGACGCCTGTTGTAAACCGTCGCGATTAATGCTGCCGAGCAGTCGATAGCTTTTACTGAGCTCGGCTACCAGTCGGTCGCGTTCTTTTTGCACCTGCGGCGCCTTCCATAAACGGCGACGGTCGAGGTGAGACAGTTCGGTAACGCTCCACTGCCAGTGCTGGGTTAATTGCTCTAGCAACTTTCTCTGCCAGGATTTAGTCTGGTTTTTAGGGGCGTGGGTGAGGGGTTTGTCCACTTTGAAGTAGAAGCAGTGGCGGGCAATATCCAGCCGCTCGGGTTGTTTGCTATCGGTCAGGTATTGTTCAATACGCAGGTAAATTTGCATATAGGCATCCAGCCTGTCGGCATCTGCCGGTGCCCGATAAACGGCGCGCTTAAACGACAGCGCCAGGGGTTCGGAGGTTTGCGTCAGGGCATAGGATTCGAGCAACAATAATTTCAAAAGCGATTTATGTGGCGAATCTATCCCTTTATATAATTGCCAAATGCCCGCGCCGAGAAATTCAGTGGCAGGAATATGCGTGATAGGACCAAAGTCGATAATGTCCTGTTTACGAATAAAGCGTTTTTTTAGCATCTGTTGGGCAAAGTACCCATAGTCTTGTTCTTGCTCTGCAGGGACTTGCCACCACAGGGGCGTTTTACCTGCCAGCCAAATGCCGGAGCGGTAAAATTCATCCAGCAGCAAATGATACTGAGCGCTGCCACTGCTTTCGGTAGTCATCGGCGCCAGATCAATGGGCGCCTGACCGGTGGGTGCCATTAAAAAAAAGTGTGCCTCTATGCCCAGTTCGCGCTCGGCCCAGCGACTGATTAGCTGACATTTCTGGTTAAGTGCATAAATGTCTTCACTGCTCAATTCAGACTTGTGGCATACCCAAATATCCAGATCGCTGCTGTCGCTGTGGGCAATGGTGCCGACGCTACCCATCATAAACAAGCTGTCGATTGTCGGGTGCTGGGTGTTTAAATCTTTTCTGTAAGAAAAACTGCGGGCAATATTTTTGGCGGCACTAATGGCATTTTTAGAGGGTTCAAAGCCGGGAATACCTGCGGGTGTAGCACTGCCATTGAAACCCGGCAGCATGGGGTGATTGCAGTGAAAAAATAGCGGCAGCAAATCAATAAAAATACCCTGGCGCTCGCCCAGTGCCTCCCGGGTGCGGGTGAGTCGCGTCTGGTTGAGGTCTAAAAAGCGCTTTTTAAGGACTTTTAAGGCTTTGCGATCGACGCCAGTATCGGGATGAAAGTGGGACAGATCGTCGGAAGACATAGCTACAACTAGGTGGAGAAGGTTTGTTTCTGCCTGTCAATCAGATCTGACAGCAACTGATACAATGCAGTGGGATTAATGGGTTTGCTGATATAATCATTCATCCCTGCTTCAATACAGTTTTCACGATCGCCGGGCATGGCTTGTGCGGTAACGGCAATAATCGGTAGTTTGTCAAAGCGGGGCTGCTTACGAATTTCGCGGGTTGCAGTAACGCCATCCATTATCGGCATTTCTATATCCATAAAAATCACATCAAATCGTTCTGGCATAGTAAACAGTGCATTCAATGCTTCTTGACCATTATCCACTGAAACTACCTCGACTCCTTTTTTTTGCAAAATTCCGGCGGCAACCGTTTGATTAACGGGATTGTCTTCCACCAATAGTACGCACAGGCCACGCAGTTGCTCGAAATCATCGCTTTGAGGCATGGGCTGGGAAATGGCAACCTCGGGAAAGGCGCGACAGATAGCATCGAACAGACGCGATTCGCTCACCGGTTTACTTAAAAAGTCGTCCACATAATTGGAGTCTTGATGATCGGAAAATATTTCATCGCGATGAAAAGACGACACCAGAAAAATACTGGGTTTATTGTTAATCTCGGCGGAGGTTTTTATTTCCCGGGCCGCTTCAAGGCCAGTTTTTAAAGGCATTTTATAATCGAGCAGTATTAAATCGTAGGGCGCATTTTGTTGCTCGGCATCATGAATCTTTTTAAGGGCAATATGAGCATCGCTGGCGGTATCGATATTGTGAATAAGTTTAATGGCCGATTTGGTGAGAATTTCCCGGGCCAGCTTGTTGTCGTCTACTATCAGCAGGCGCATGGACTGACAGGCAAGAGTGGTGTGTTGTATGGCGCGGGTGCCAATATGGCTTTTTTCAAAGTCGGCTGTGAACGATAAGGTTGTGCCCTGGTTTTTGCTGCTGGCAATATGCAAGGTGCCATTCATTAGTCGCACCAGCAGCTTGCAGATTTGCAAGCCAAAGCCCTGGGTTTTATCACGCTGGTCAGTATCGGCGTTGTCGGACAGGGCGCGGCGCAGCTGATCCAGTTGCGCGCTGGACAAGCCCTCGCCAAAATCGCTGATACTAAAGCGCAGACTG
>DATBNH010000085.1:0-5420 GCA_036554405.1 Cellvibrionaceae bacterium
AACAAGAGGAGCCAGTGCTTGGGCAATGGTGCTATTGGCACCAAAAATATAGGCGGTTTCGAGCATAAAAATTCTCAATTAACGGGGGTTTGTACATCATACGTCACCCCCGCTTATTGAGATCTGTTAAGGGTTATAACCAGCCTTTGCGCTTAAAGTACCAATATGGCGATATACCGGCCAGTACCATAATACCTAGCGCCCAAAGATAGCCAAACTTCCAGTGCAGCTCGGGCATAATGTCAAAGTTCATACCATAGACACTGGCGACCACGGTGGGCGGTAGAAACACTACCGCGGCGATGGAAAAGGTTTTAATCACCTGGCTCTGTTCGATGCTGATAAAACCCTGGGTGGAGTCCATCAAAAAGTTGATTTTGTCGAATAAAAAAGCCGTGTGTGACATCAGCGTATCCACATCGCGTTTGATTTCGCGGGCGGTTTCCTGCAGTTCAAAATGCTCGCGCAAGTGCCGTTGCATAAACGAGATAGAGCGCTGGGTATCCATCAGGCACAGGCGAATCTTGCCGTTGCTGTCTTCAAGTTTGGCCAGATTGTCGATGGCATCTTCCAGTTCGGCATCGGGGTCTTCCAGTACCAGATGGCTGACATCTTCCAGCTTGCGGTGAATATCCTCCAGTGCATCGGCCAGATTTTCTACTTTCTGTTCGAAAATATTGATCAGCAGTTCCTGTGGCGATGCCGCTTGCACCTGGCCGCGCCGAGCGCGCATACGCAGCAGGCGAAAGTCTACCAGTTCGCCTTCGCGCACAGTAATCAGCCGGTCTGGCTGCAGAATAAAGGCCACAGTCACCGTGGTGTGCCGACCTTCCGCCGGAGACAGAAACAGGGAGTGAACATGCAGCCCGGCGCTGTCTTGAAAGTAGCGGGCGGAGAACTCGATTTCCTCCACATCATCGGATTCCGGCAGTTCGGCATGCAGAAAGGTATTGAGCGCGACACGTTCATCTTCGCTGGGGTCATAGGCGTCTATCCACAGGGCAGATGCCAAAGTGTCGTGATAGTTGTCTGACTCTGGTTGTTCTCTGACGGTGGTTCCCTGATTTTTAAAAATGCGCAGCATCAGAACTCTCCAGCAAAATGGGGTAGGAGCAGCTATATCACAGGTCGATGACAATTATGTTTGTCAGACAGTGTGTGCCCGTATGTGGGGCATATTTTACGCTTAACTTGCCGGTTGTGGCGAGCCATATAGGATTTATCGGGGTGATAATTCAGCTGACGAGGAGAGAGAAGGTGTCCGCCGCCCGTCTATCAGATTGTCGAACATGTCGATGGTAATGTCGGTCACCGTAACACGCGGAGCCGGGGCGTGTATGGTTTCAGTGGTGGAGTATCGGATGGACACTCACAGGTTTTTCAGTTCGTCATCCTGACGATGTAATGCCTGCCTGGCGCTGATTGATTTACCCGTCTAGCGGGGCGAACGGACACCTGTTGTTATTTTAGCACCTTGGCCTGGTTGTGCCAGAGGCTGGTTAGTCGATCTCGGCATTAACACTGGCTTATACATAACAGTTAGCAATCTGTCGGCCGCAGATTTGTTCTATTACCTTAAATTATCAGAGCTTAAGCTCTGCAGGCTAACCATTGAGGGATAAATGCTGCGCCACAGTGAAGTGATCAGGCGCAATAGCGTAAACTGCGCTTTTACAGGTCCTCTGAGAGAGAGTATGTACGATCTAATCTGGCGCTCTGACGCTGCTATAGTGGTCTACAAGCATCCCGGCGTTAGCTTTCACAGCGAAGACGGGCATGCGGGCTTGTTTGAGACTGTGCGCCAGCGCGAGGGGTTCGAAAGCCTCTATCCGGTGCATCGTCTCGATAAGGTGACCTCGGGCCTGTTGGTGATGGCGCGCACCAGCGAGGCCAATCGCGCCTTGTGCGAGCAATTTGCCCGGCGCCAGTGCGAGAAATTCTATCTGGCCCTGGGTGCTGCTAAGCCCCGTAAAAAACAGGGTACGGTAAGTGGTGATATGGTCCCGGCCCGTCGCGGCGCCTGGCGCTTGACCCGGGGTAGCGATAACCCGGCGCACACCCAGTTTTTCTCGCACTCGGTGGCACCGGGACTGCGTTTGTTTGTGGTGCGGCCATCAACCGGTAAAACCCATCAGATACGGGTGGCGTTAAAAAGTCTGGGATCGCCCATTATTGGCGATAGCCTTTACGGTGGTGGCGCCGCGGACCGCTGTTATCTGCATGCCTGGAGCTTGGGGTTTACCCTTGATGGCGAGTTTCGACGCTTTACCGAGGCGCCCCGCCAGGGCGAGTTGTTTTTGCACGAGAGCACCCGAGCAATGGTTCAATCGCAGGCTACGCCCTGGGAGCAGCCATGGCCCGTTATCTAGCAGGGCTGTTTTTGCTGGTAGCTGCCGCCGGCCTTGTTTATGGCTTGTGGCCACACGAGGCGCAACGGCCAGTAACCGAAGAGCCGGGGTACCGGCTAACCTGGCAGGATTGCAGCTTCAGGATGCCTGAGGATTTTCGTGCCGATTGCGCTACTTTGCGCACGCCAGACGATGACGGTGCCTTTGCTCTGCCGGTTGTGGTGCTGCGCTATGAGGACGAGGATAGGCGTCCGCAACCGCTGCTGTATCTGCAAGGCGGCCCCGGTGCCAGTGCCGGCATCGACAGCGAGCAAGGGCTGTGGTCCTGGTATCATTTTCGTGAGTTTGCCGGCCTCAAGCGCGATTTGGTGTTGATGGACAGGCGCGGTACCGGCGCCAGCCGACCTCGTTTTGTCTGCCGTGACTACGAGCGCCAGGGCCGACAAATAATGGGGCAAGCGGTAACCGCCGAAGCTGAAAACCGGGCGGCATTAGAGACCCTTGAGCACTGCTTGCAGCATGAACTGGTGGGATTTGACCCCGCCCGGTTCGGCACTCGTGCCAGTGCCCGGGATGTGCGCGCGCTAATGGCATTACTGCAACCCGACACTCAGTGGCACCTGTTGGGGGTTTCTTACGGTACCCGACTGGCTATAGAAGTGGCCCGTGACGTCGATAATATTGCCAGCCTGGTGTTGGACTCGGTTTATCCGCCGGGCTTCGGCGGCATCAGTCATTGGCCGGAGTTGTTGGCTGAGTCATTAGCGGCGTTTTATCAGGCCTGCCTGAGTGATACCGCCTGTAATCGTTTGTGGCAGCGCAATAAAGGCGAATTTACCTCTATAGAGCAGGCGTTTAGCGCCGCTTTGATGCGGCTTAAGGCCGAGCCGTTGAGGTTTAGCCTGAGCGATGGGCAGGCGCCTTTAGAGGTTGTTCTTACCGATACGCGGCTGTTGTCCGCCGTTTTTATGGCCAGTTATGAGCAGAGTCAATGGCATAGGGCGCTGGATGCCATTTTGGCGATAAACCGTGGTGATCGAGCCGCCGTGCAGGCGTTGGCTTCCTCCTGGCTTAAGCGGATATTTAATCCGGAGGTTAACTCGCTGGCCTTTTTGGCGGTTGATTGCAGGGATAACAGCCTTGGCTCAGAGGCGGATTATCAGGCAGCTTTAGCGGTAACGCCATGGCTTGCCCCGCATATAGGTTCACTTTGGGATACATCTATTTGCCAGCAGTGGCCCGCCCAGCCGTTATTGCTGCCAAGCGAACCTGCGGCGCCAACCCTGCTATTGGGCGGCACTGCCGACCCTATTACACCGGCGAGCTGGGCCCAGTGGCTGCAGCAAGCCTGGCCTGCCAGCGAGCTGGTGATCTACCCGGAGGTGGGGCACTCGGTGCTCTGGTCCGAGAGTTGTGCTCTGGAACAGTTAGAGACTTATTTAGTAGACCCAACTGCGGGTTGGCCCGGTTGCCCCTGATAGAACTTAATGGTACAGGCAGAGGTAGGCGGTGTCTGTGTCTACCTTAACGCCAAAGCGCTGATTGGCCTCAACTTCAAACGATTGGTCGGCAGTAAAGGTCTGCCACTGGTCGCTGCCGGGTAGTTTAATAGTGAGAGCGCCAGAGATAACTTTCATGGTTTCCTTCTGGCTAGTGCCAAACTCGTAATCACCGGGGGCCATAACGCCCACAGTGGCGGGCAGTTGTTCACCGGCAAAAGCAATTGAGGCCACATTGCCATCAAAGTAATTATTGACCTTAAACATAGGGAATCCTTGGGAGTTAGACACAAAAAAGCCCCGAATCTGGCCGATTCGGGGCTCTCGTATTTGGCTCCGCCTGCTGGGCTCGAACCAGCGACCCAATGATTAACAGTCATTTGCTCTACCAACTGAGCTAAGGCGGATCGGCAACTTCCTCTCGGGAAGTGGTGCGCATCTTATATAGCCTCCCAGGTGAGGTCAAGCCTTTTGGGGCAAAAAAACCAGAGGCTATTTATCATTGGGCAAAGATTCGCCAATCTGTTTGAAAAGTGTAAAATTGGTGCGCAAGCAGCGCTATAATAACCCGATGCATTGTATCCATCACTCGGCTTTCCCGATTCATTATTGCTTTACGCGGCCAGCCTGTTTGCGGTGGTTATTGTCTCGGGCACGGGCTTGGGGGTACTGATGTCGGCACTTTTAGCGGCATTGCGTCAGCGTTTAAATCGGCCAGGGCTGGTGGTTGCCGAGCACACCTTAATAAAAGAGCTGTCCGCCGAGGGTCTACTGCCCGGCTCCTTACACCAAGGGCCGCTGGCACTGTTTCAAACTCACTTCGTATTGTCCAATGCTTTGTATCGGCTAAACGACAGTATCGCCAGCGAGGGGCTGGTGTTGGATATAGGCTTGGTAGACATTCGCGTGCGCAAGCTGATTGATGCCGAGCAGTCCGCATTAAGTCAAGGCGGACAGGCAAGGCTCAGGGATTATTACCTCGATTGGTCTAACTTGCATGATGCCAGTGAAGACAGCGTTAATCAGCTGTTGGACGATTTCTGGCAAAATATCGGGCGCGCACCGGTGGCCGCTTCAGAAAAACAGCAGGCGTTGGATACTTTATCGCTGACGGAACCTGTGACTTTTACCGAGATTAAGATGCGCTATCGTCGTCTGGTCATGCGCGAGCACCCCGATCGCGGTGGCGATACGGCCACACTGCAAAACCTCAACGATGCCATGGCGGTGCTGGCCCGCGCCTATGATAAAACCCCATGATTATTTATCAGACCACAGACAGTGACGGCCGCTGCTATCAAGTGCGCCGGGCCGGGCAGAGTATTCGCCTTTATACCGACGGCGTGTTTCACAGCCAATACCATCCCCAGCGCTTGCAGGAATCCTCCCTGTGGGATTTATTGTGGTTACCTGTCACCGCAAAAATAGAGGTGACCGTGTATCCACGCATTTTAGTGTTGGGTGTTGGCGGTGGCGCGGTGATGGGAAAGCTGCGACGCCTGTACCCCAAAGCTTTACTGGTGGGGGTGGATTTAAACCCGATGCATTTACGTATTGCCCGCGACTTTTTTGG
>DATBNH010000109.1:0-1600 GCA_036554405.1 Cellvibrionaceae bacterium
TACTTCAATATTGCTGGCACCATCGCGGGCGATGGCATTAAAGGCATCATCAAACATATCGCTGGCAGCAATGGCCGGCACACTGATGCGTGAATACAGAACGTCTGTATCTGCCGCTATAGTTGCCGAGCGACTAAACAACCGCACCAGTGTACCAATAACAACAATGGCCGTACCCGGGTCGTTAATACCAGGGGAGAGCGCACGACTGGCAATTTCCGATAGCACTATCAAGCCAAAACGCGGGTCGTCATTAAAGGTGCGGCTATCGGCAATAACAAAGGTATTTTCTATCGCCGTTTTCAGCTCATCATCAATACCGGATTGCCCCTGTATAAACAGCAGCGGCTGACCGGGAGAGGCCAAAATTCCGGGGCGCGCCGCCAGCGTAAAATGGCACTGGTGTTTTTCAGCTAACGCTTGTAAATCAGCCAGGTTAACACGCTGTACATAGCCCACATCTTGGCTGTAAAACGCCTGCCCCTCAGCTTTACCTTCTGCCAGCCTGGCACCGAGGGTGGGATTCTGTCGCATTTTATACAGAGATTTTAAAGTGGCGGCCTCAACTTTGTGAATAATCGTGCCGGTCCGGCCCAGCCGTGCAATTCTATCCATCCAGCGTACAAAGCTGGCAATCACCAATGCAAACACCACGATGGTGAGTAAAAATAAGCTAAAGCGACCAGCAATATCGTAGTAATCATTGAGTAGAGCAATCAGCGCTACCACACTAAAAATAAACGCGCCCAGATAAACCGATAGCGCATTTTGCGAAACATCATCGGCCACCACTACAGAAAAGGCACGTGGCGTTGTGGCACTGCTGGCCGAGGCGTAGGCCGAGAGCATAGCGCCCACCGCGAACATGGCGATTACCAGCATGCTGGCAGAGAGAATAGACAGTAATGTTTCTATAGTATCCTGGCTGACATCTGGCACATCCTGAGCAATTGGCAAATTATCAGCCTGACCTGCTATGAACACCGTCGCCACAGACAGCAGACACATAAACAGGGGTTTAACCCACAACCGCTCGCGCAAACGGTTCAGCATAAAACCCAGTTGCGAAATAATACGGGCTTTAACTGATTTATTGGAAGGCATGCAATCTATCCTTAAGGGGAGGCAAGGGGCGGCTTTTACAATAGCACACTTAACACAGACTTAACCGGCGATCATGGCTTTGCAATTATCGCGATAACGCCGTGACAGCGACATTTGTGTGCCGTCTCGCAAGCTGATGGTGTAATCGCCGCTATCCAGAGGTTCAATATGATCGATACGGTGAATGTTGATAATGCCCGAGCGATGCACCCGGCAGAAATGATTGGGTAGGCGTGCCTCAAGCGCCGTCATGGTAATACGCATAGGGTAAACACTGTCGCCCACATATAAATTGGCGTAATTGCCCGAGGCTTCTATTCGGCTAATATCGGCCACGGCTATTAAAAATTCCTTGCCCAGTTTTTTTACCAGCAAGCGGTCTGGCAAGGGCCTGGAGGAGACATCGCTCTCATCCATATAACTGGCTTCACCCTGCAAGCGCCGCACTATAAATCGGTAACAACTAATCACCGCCAGCAAAATCAGGTAGGTCATA
>DATBNH010000155.1:0-3487 GCA_036554405.1 Cellvibrionaceae bacterium
AGAAGTTTGGTATTCGTATGACCGATGTCATCAGCCCCTCTGAACGTATTAAGAAGTTGCGTTAACAATGACTAAATTGTCTAAAAAGTTATCAGTTTTTTGGGTTCTGATACTTGGCGCAGGTCATCTTTTGGCGGCAGAAACAAGCGAAGTCGTTCCCGCATCTCCATCAATCGGTAATGCTCAACATCTTAGTTCAATATTACTGGGCTTGATAGCCATTGTGGTATTGATATTCGGTCTGGCCTGGTTTTATCGCAAGGCTACTGGGGGCGCCTGGATGCGCTCAGGAGATATAAAAGTTGTCTCGGCATTGGCACTGGGGACACGTGAGCGCTTGTTGGTAGTAGATGTGGCCGGCCAGCAGTTATTATTGGGCGTCACTGCGCAGACTATTTCTACCCTGCATGTTTTTGATGAGCCGGTAGTGAAGAATGATAGTGCTTCGTCAACATCAGATTTCAGCGAAAAGCTACAAAGTTTTTTGCAGCGACAACAAAAAGACTAACCCAGGTGACGAGAGCCTCGGCAGTATTGGCTTGTTATGGGCACAGTAAAATAGGCTAAGAGGGTGTATAAAATGCGTGTATATGCGCAGCGGATTATTTGGCTATCATTACTGTTAATGTCTTTGCAAGCTTACACGGTGCAAGCGCAAACAGATACCTCGGTAGACAACGCATCAGGGCAGGTTGCCAGCGAGGGTAGTGCCTTGCCTGCTATACCGGGACTGCCGGCACTGACTGTCACCACCAATAGCGATGGCGATCAAGAGTATACGGTAACCCTGCAAATACTCGCCATTATGACAATGCTGACATTTTTGCCGGCTTTGTTATTAATGATGACATCCTTTACCCGGATAATTATTGTTTTTGCTATATTGCGTCAGGCACTGGGTCTTCAGCAGTCACCTTCTAACCAGATACTCATTGGTCTGTCACTTTTTCTTACAATGTTTATTATGCAGCCAGTTTTTAGCGAAGCTAATGAAAAGGCTTTGCAGCCTTATCTGGATCAGCAAATTTCCGCCCAACAGGCGTTGGCTAACGTGGCTCAGCCTTTCCACAGTTTTATGTTGGCACAAACTCGCGAGTCCGATATTGCTCTGTTTGTGGGTATTGCCGGCAACACAGTTATTGACACACCCGAAGAAACGCCCTTTACCATATTGGTGCCTGCTTTTGTAACCAGTGAATTAAAAACTGCTTTCCAAATAGGCTTTATTATATTTATTCCCTTTCTGGTGATTGATATTGTAGTTGCCAGTGTGCTGATGGCGATGGGCATGATGATGTTGTCGCCGCTTATTGTATCGCTGCCATTTAAAATTATGCTGTTCGTACTGGTGGATGGTTGGGCCATGCTCATTGGCACCCTTGCCGCCAGCTTTGGTGTTTAACCCCGGAGGATTGCTGCTATGACACCGGAAATTGCCTTGAGTTTATTTGCCGACGGCCTTTATCTAACCGTACTTATGGTGTTGGTGATTGTGGGTCCCAGTCTCGCTGTGGGGCTTATAGTGAGTATGTTTCAGGCAGCCACCCAGATTAATGAACAAACCCTGAGTTTTTTGCCGCGACTGATTGTGATGCTGCTGACTATTATGGTTACAGGCCCCTGGTTGGTGATGGAGTTTATGGAGCTTTTCAACCGTCTGTTTAATAATATTCCACTGTTGATAGGCTAACATTGTTGTGGAAGCCATCGTGCTCAGTGAGGCTCAGTTGCAGCAGTTTATAGGTCAGTATATCTGGCCTTTTCTGCGTATTGGTGCGTTGTTTATGGCGATGCCAATAGTGGGCGCCCGAACTGTTAACGCTAGAGCCCGTTTGCTGCTGGCGTTAATGTTAACCGTGTTGGTCGGCCCCTTCGTGCCCGAAACCCCCAATATCAGTTTTTTCAGTGGTGAAGGCTTTTCCGCGATAACCAAGGAGGTGCTAGTAGGCTTGTCTCTGGGCTTTGTGTTTCAGGTGGCGTTGCATATATTTGTTCTTGGTGGTCAGTTTATAGCGATGAAAATGGGCCTGGGGTTTGCCTCTATGAATGATCCCAGTAACGGTATTACCGTGACAGTGTTGTCGCAGTTTTATTTGTTGTTATCGACAATTCTATTTTTGGCAGTTAATGGTCATTTAATTATTTTTGAGTTGATTGTTACCAGCTTCACCACCTTACCTATAGGTGTCGGTTTAACGGCTACCGATTTTATTCGTATCGCCTCGCTGGGCTCCTGGTTGTTCGCCATGGCTTTGGTGGTTGCACTACCTGTGTTTACCGGGTTGTTAATAGTGAATCTTGCCTTTGGCATTATGAATCGATCTGCTCCACAAATTAATGTCTTTACAGTCGGTTTTCCTATAACGTTGATTTTCGGTCTGTTTTTTATGTGGGTGGCGCTGGCTGTTTTTCTGCCTAATTTCTATCAGGTTATGGATGATATTGTGCTGTTTTCGCGTCAACTGTTGAGGGTTCCCTGATGGCTGAAGAGGGCGGTGGAGGCGATAGCAGCCAGGAAAAAACAGAAGAGGCAACGCCTCGGAAGCTGGAAAAAGCCCGGGAAGACGGGCAGATACCGCGTTCCCGTGACTTAACCACCACCTTTATTTTAGTGGCAGGCACTATCGGCCTGGCTGTTTTTGGCTCCTTTATTGGTTCGCGCTTTCTGGATTTGGCACGTAATAATCTTACCCTTGTGCGCGAAGAAATCTTTGACACCAATGCCATGATAGAGAATTTGACCAGCTCGTTTTATGAAGGGCTATTAGCCATGGCGCCTATTTTGTTGATTCTGCTGATTGCGTCAATAGTGGGGCCCATTGCCCTGGGTGGCTGGATGTTGAGTGCGAAAGCCATGGCGCCCAAGTTTAGCCGTATGAGTGTGTTGGCAGGGCTAAAGCGGATGTTTTCTGTTAAAGCCTTAGTGGAGCTCGCCAAGGCTCTGGGAAAGGTAGTGGTGGTATTGGCTGCCTCTATTGTGGCGCTGTATCACTGGCAGGGAGAAATGTTAGCACTGGCATTGTTGGAGCCCGCTCCCGGCGTTGTACAATCGCTGGTAATTAATGCCTATGCCGGTATAGCAATGGCGGCGGTAACTGCTTTGATTGCTATGGTTGATGTGCCTTTTCAGTTATGGGATCACAGTAAAAAGCTGAAAATGTCGCGTCAGGAGGTTAAGGACGAGCATAAAGATACCGAGGGAAAACCCGAAGTGAAGGGGCGTATTCGCCAGCTGCAGCGCGAAATGGCGCAGCGACGGATGATGTCCAATGTGCCCAACGCCGATGTTGTGATTACCAACCCCACACACTATGCGGTAGCGCTTAAGTACGACCCTGAAACTATGTCGACTCCGGTTTTGTTGGCCAAAGGTGGGGATCAAATTGCACTTAAAATCCGCGAAATTGCCAAGGCGCACAATATCGATATTGTTGAAGCCAAGGTACTGGCGCGCGCCATTTATCACACCACCGATGAGGGCGAGGAA
>DATBNH010000171.1:0-2695 GCA_036554405.1 Cellvibrionaceae bacterium
TCCACTCGCACCGATAATATACTCGGGTGCGTAATCACTTGATGACGAAGGATATTGCGGTAATGCTCGGTACCCTCTAGCTGCCCCACTATGGCCATATGCGGGCGCGAGGATTTTAATAGGTAAATTAAAATCGACAGCATTACACCCGTGGCAATACCCAACTCCACCCCCACCAACAAGGTTAAAATCAAGGTGCTGGTTACGGCGATAAAATCGGCCCGGGAATAGTGCCAGGTTTTTTTAAGTACCGATAAATCCACCAGCGATAACACCGCCACAATAATGGTGGCCGCCAGTGTCACCTTGGGCAAAAAAGCCAGCAAGGGCGTTAGCGATAGCGCCACCAAAGCAATCGCCAGTGCGGTAAACATGCCCGCGGCCGGTGTTTGTGCCCCGGCATCAAAGTTAACTATCGATCGCGAAAAACCGCCGGTAACGGGGAGGCCCTGAGTTATACCAGCGCCAATATTAGCCGCGCCCAGGGCGATAAGTTCCTGATCGGGCTCTATACGCTGGCGGCGCTTGGCGGCCAGGGTTTGCGCCACCGATACCGACTCGACAAAACCGATAATGGCAATTAACAGCGCGGGCGCAATAAGAGATAACCACAGCTCACGGCTCAGCGCCGGCCAGGCCACACCCGGCAGTGCCCTTGGCACCTCACCCACCAGCGCCACACCGAGCGCCTGCCAGTTAAACTGCCAAGCCAGAATGGTGGTAATAAGCACTACCAGCGCGGGCCCGGTTTTGGCCGCCACTCCAGCGGCCGGTGCCGATAAACCGATGCGCGTAAGCAGCGGCGCAAGGCCCGCTCGCGCCCACACCAAAAACCCGAGGGTACCCACACCCACGGCCAAGGTAGGCAGATGCAGCCCGGAAATATTGGCCGCTAAAGACTGCCCCAATTGCCATAAATTGTGGCCGCTGGCGTCTATTCCCAGCAAATGTTTAAGCTGGCTGATGGCAATCACAATGGCCGAGGCGCTGATAAAACCGGCTATAACCGGGTGTGATAAAAAATTGGCCAAAAAACCCAAGCGCAATAAGCCGAGCACCACCAGCAAGGCTCCAGATACCAACGCCAGCGCCGCCGCCAAGGCCAGTTTAAGCGCCGGGTCTACAGCGCCAAGGCTGCCAATGGCAGCGGCGGTCATTAGCGAGATTATCGCCACCGGCCCCACCGATAAGGTGCGGCTGGTGCCAAAAATGCCATAAACCACTAACGGCAACAGCGAGGCGTAAAGCCCCACTTCTGGTGGCAAACCCGCGAGCATGGCGTAGGCCAGCGATTGGGGAATCAGCATCACTGTGACAATAGCGGCTGCCAGTAAATCGCTGGCGAGCATATGGCGGCTGTAGTTTTTGCCCCAACTCAGAATAGGCAGGTAGCGGCTAATGTTATTCATCGCCCCCGGCCTTACGGGGTTTGGTTAGCCATTCGCGGCCTTTGAGCATGGCCTGCCAATACACAGGCGGTAAGATGCGCTCTTTTAACAACCAGGCCAGGCGCGTGGGCTGGGTGCCGTCGATCAACCAGGTGGGAAAGCTCGGTAGCAACTTACCGCCGTAGCCAAATTCGGCCAACACAATTTTGCCGCGCTCTACCGTCAGCGGGCAGGAACCATAGCCGTTGTAGTGCGCAGGCCAGGGCATAATGCCCACCGCGTGCAAAAGATTATTGGCCACAATCGGCGCCTGCATTCGCGCCGCCGCTGCGGTTTTGGCATTGGGTGCATTCATGGCATCGCCCAGCGACCAAATGTTAGGGTATTTTTTATGGCGCAAAGTGGCCGGGTCTACATCCACCCAACCGGCGGCATCGGCCAAGGGGCTTTCGCGAATAAATTCCGGCGCTCGCTGGGGCGGGCATACATGCAGCATATCAAACGCGGCTGATACCAACTGGCTATTGCCTTGCTCGTCTTTGTGTTCAAACCAGGCGGTTTTGGCCGGGCCATCCACCTTGACCAGGTTGTGCTGAAACTTAAGCGCCGCCTGATATTTGTCGATGTACTGCATCAACGCGGGCACGTATTCCTTAACCCCAAACAAAACTGCGCCGGCGTTGTAAAACTCGATATCAATAGCGTTTATCACACCTTGACGAGTCCAGTGGTCGGCAGATAAATACAGCGCTTTTTGTGGTGCACCGGCGCATTTAATGGGCATGGGCGGCTGGGTAAACAGGGCGCGGCCCTGCTTCAGGTTTTGTACCAAATCCCAGGTGTAGGGCGCCAAATCATAACGGTAATTGGAGGTAACGCCATTTTTGCCCAGGGTTTCGGTTAGCCCTTCAATTCCCGCCCAGTGCAGCTCTAGCCCCGGCGCGACAATTAATTGCTGATAGGCGAGGCGGCGGCCATCGTTTAGCAGCACACTATTGTTGTCTGGATTAAAACTGTCGACCGCCGCTTTAATCCACTTTACCCCGCGCGGAATTAAACTGGCGGTGGCGCGGCGGGTTTGCTCTGGCGTAAATACTCCCGCTCCCACCAGCGTCCAACCGGGCTGGTAGTAGTGATCATCGGCCGGCTCCACCAGGGTGATTTCCATACCGCTATCGCGCGCCAGCAAACTGGAAGCCACGGCAATGCCAGCTGCACCGCCGCCGATAATGACCACCTCGCTGGCAAGCTCACTGGTAGTGGCAGGCTTGGCGGTAACGCCAACCAGCGCCTGGTTAAGGTCGTAC
>DATBNH010000235.1:0-10912 GCA_036554405.1 Cellvibrionaceae bacterium
TGCAGGCAAGCTGGGAAAACCGTTAAAAGATCGCTTTACCGATTTGGTCGCAGCCATCAACGACACCCAACCCGAGGCCGCCAACCTACTAAAACAAATACACAGCCTGCCAGATGCCCAGTACAGCGATGGCGAGTGGGATTTGCTCTCGGCACTGACCGGTCTCTTACCGCGCTTGGTGGGCGAGCTGCGGCTAGTGTTTCAGCGCCTGGGGGCGACGGATTTTACCGAAATTACTCTGGCGGCGATCAATGCCCTGGGCGATAACGATACCCCCAGTGATCTGGCGCTAAAGCTCGATTATCAAATCAAACATATTCTGGTCGATGAGTTTCAGGATACCGCTCTGCCGCAGTTACAACTGCTGGAAAAACTCACTGCCGGCTGGCAGCCAGGCGATGGCCGTACCCTGTTTATTGTTGGCGATGGCATGCAATCGTGTTACGGCTTTCGCAACGCCAATGTGGGTCTATTTTTGGGCGCCCGCCAACAGGGTATTGGTCAGGTACCGCTGACACCGGTGGAGCTCTGCGTCAATTTCCGCTCCAGCGCTGGCATTGTTCACTGGGTAAATAGCACCTTTGCCGAGGCCTTTCCCGCCCTTGATGATATCTCCCGGGGCGCTGTAGCTTACACTCCCTCTGTGGCGTTTAACGGGGGCGAAGATACAGTGGCTGTGAGCGTGGAAGTAGCGCCCTATTACAGCGACGGCGAGCGTGAACAAGCCCCAACACTACCCGACAGACGCAGCGCTGAAATTGCCGAAGCGCTGCATGTGGTGGCGCTGGCAAAAGCCGCTCGCAGCGAAGACCCCGAGGGCAGTGTGGCTATTCTGGCCCGCACCCGTGGGCACTTGAGCGAGATCATTCGCGCCCTCAATGCTCAGGGCATCGCCTTTCAGGCCAACGCCATGGACGCTCTGGCTACGCGCATGGCTATTGTCGATTTGCAATCGCTGACCCGGGCGCTGTTGCTGCCCGATGATCGTATCGCCTGGCTGGCAATCTTGCGCGCGCCCTGGTGCGGGCTCGATCTGATTGATCTGCACACCGTGGCCAATTGGCAGACGACCGGTGCTGATGCCCGGGGCAATAATCTCTTGTGGTGTGCCTTAGAGGACCCAGAGCTACCATCACAATTAAGTGCAGACGGGGCAACACTGGTAAGGCGCATTGCACCCATTTTGCAATTGGCGCAACAGCAGCGGCGGCGCAAGAGCCTGCGCGATTGGGTATACGGCACCTGGCTGGCACTGGGCGGGCCCGCCTGCTTAGCCCACGACAGTGAGCAGGAGGATGTTAAACAGTATTTTAACCTGTTAGAGCACTTTGATAAGGCCGGTCAGATTGAAGACTGGAACGCCTTTAATCGCGCCCTCGGTCAACTTTATGCGGCGCCCATGAGTAATGCCGATGAAGGTTTGCAAGTAATGACCCTGCATAAATCCAAAGGCCTTGAATTTGATACGGTGATTATTCCGGGGCTCAATCGCGGCAGCCGCGCGCAGGACAAATCGCTGTTACTCTGGCGCGAGCGGTTATCGGCCAACGGCACGCCGCAGCTGTTATTGGGCCCGCTGGCTAAAACCGGGGATGATCCGGGTAATCTCTACCAGTATTTAAAGCAGGAGCAAAAACAGCAAGACGAGTACGAGAGCACCCGCCTTTTATACGTGGGCTGCACCCGCGCCAGCAAACGTTTGCATTTAACCGCCTGCATCAGCGCCAAGGCCGACACAGCGCTGGCCGATTTAAAAGCAAGCGGGCAGCTTAAATGTATTTGGCCCAGCGCTCGCTATCAGGCCGAGCCGATTACCATCAATGCAGCCGCGCCTGCTGACAGTGAGCGCGAAGCCATCACCACCCTTACCCGCCTGCACCGCGATTGGCAATTGCCCGCCGCCCAAGACAACCTGCAACTGGCGCAGTTGCGCGGTAAAACCCTGGCCGAACAAGACAATATTCCAGCGCGCGAAACCCGCGAGCAGCGCCTGTGGCGCCATACCGGAACGGTGGTGCATCGCGCCCTGGAGTCACTGGCCCGAGCCCCATTACCGGCTAACAGCCAGGGTTATATTGCCGCGCAGCAATTGTTATGGCGCAACTATTTATACCAGCAAAAACTGGCGGGCAGCGCTGTGGATGAAGCGTTGGCGCGGATTAATCGCGCTGTGGCGAAAATGCTCGACAATGAACAGGGCCGATGGGTGTTGGACTGCCACCACAGCCAGGCGCAAGTGGAGGCGGAATTTTTCAGCCTGGGAGCGGATGGCTTTCATCGCCAGCATATTGTCGATCGGACCTTTATTGCCGATGGCTGCCGCTGGATTATTGATTACAAAGCGGCTATGCCCGAGACAGAACAGTCTTACGCCGAGTTTATAGCCATCCAAACCCGCAATTATCGCGAACAATTGCAACGCTACCGCTTGTTGTTTAGCCAACAGCCAGAGCCCATTAAGCTGGCGCTGTGTTTTCCATTACTAGAGGGCGATGAGCTTTTAGCCATTGTAGAGCCATGATTGCGGTTAGCCATAGCAGTAGTCTATGCAGACAATTACCAAAAACATCCACAAAAACACCCGTAACTTCAGTACAATGGGTGGGTATAAGTAAAAGTGATGCCTACGGCCTCATACGACGATCTCCCAGCACTGGAAAGTTTACATGTCTAGCGAAAATCAGGATGCAGTGATTGACGATCTCAACGTCGTCTCTACCGAGCTGCTTATCTCACCGGCCGAGCTCAAGCGCGAACTGCCGCTAACCGATACCGCCCGCGGTGTTATTACCCAGGGCCGCGCCACTATCCGCAATATTCTCGATCGTAACGATCCGCGTATTTTTGTGGTCATTGGCCCCTGCTCTATTCACGATGTGGAAGCGGCTAAAGATTATGCCGAGCGCCTGAAAAAAATCGCCGACGAGGTGAGTGACAGTATCTATGTGGTAATGCGGGTGTATTTTGAAAAACCGCGCACCACTGTAGGCTGGAAAGGCTTGATTAACGACCCCTACCTGAACGATTCGTTTAAAATTCAGGAGGGTTTGCACATAGGCCGCAAGCTGCTGCTGGATATTGCCGAGATGGGCCTGCCCACCGCCACCGAAGCACTGGATCCGATCTCTCCCCAGTACCTGCAAGATTTGATCAGCTGGTCGGCTATTGGCGCGCGCACCACCGAGTCGCAAACACACAGGGAAATGGCCAGTGGCCTGTCATCTGCCGTGGGCTTTAAAAACGGTACCGATGGCGGCTTGACCGTGGCCATCAATGCCCTGCAATCGGTATCCAAACCGCACCGTTTTCTGGGCATTAACACCGAAGGTCAGGTGTCCATAGTGCACACCCGGGGCAACTGCTACGGCCATGTGGTACTGCGCGGCGGCAACGGTAAACCCAATTACGATTCGGTAAGCGTGGCCATGTGCGAGGCCGAGCTGGACAAAGCCGGTGTTGAGAAAAATATCATGGTCGATTGCAGCCACGCCAACTCCAATAAGGATCACAACCTGCAGGTGTTGGTAATGGATAACGTGGCCAACCAGATTGCCGAGGGCAACCAGTCTATTATCGGCTTAATGGTAGAGAGTAACATTGGCGCCGGCAATCAGAAGATTCCCGATGACTTAAGCTTGCTGGAGTACGGCGTATCGGTAACCGATGCCTGCATCGACTGGCCCACCACCGAGAAAGCCCTGCGCGATATGCGCGATAAGATCAAGCCGCATCTTGAGGCCCGCAAGAGATAATTGACCTTAAGTTTTGGTTGTAACTTGTTGAATAAAAAGCCCCAGTGCAGTGTATTGAATAGATTGCACATATAGAAAGCGCCTCTAAGCGTTCGCAGCAAGGCGCGACTTGCAGGCAATAGTGGGCTCTCTTGTCAAAAGGCGCAACGAAGCTGCGGGCGCTTAGAGGGCTTCTCAAGGAGTGAGGTGCGACATCCTGGGTTTGCTATCCTGCAAATTCCTAAATCGCACCTCATCTATATTTGCAAGCTATTTGATACACTGCACACAAGGGGCTTTTTTGTGGGCTTTACTGAAAATAGGCCTGACTGGTGTCGCTGTGGTCGGTCATATCGCGAATGCCCTTCAGCTCGGGCAACTTACCCATCAATGTGGTCTCAACCCCATTTTTAAGGGTTAAATCTACCGCGCTGCAGCCCTGACAACCGCCGCCGAATTTTAAAATGGCGAAGTTATCATCGGTCAGTTCTACCAGCGAAACATTACCACCGTGAGCGGCCAGCCCCGGGTTAACCTCGTTGTAGAGAATATAGTTGATGCGATCTTCCAGCGGGCTGTCGTCATCCACCTGAGGCATTTTTGAATTGGGGGCGCGAATAGTCAGCTGCCCGCCCATGCGATCGGGCGAATAGTCCACTTTGGCATCTTCCAAAAAAGGCACGCTGCGCGCCTCGAAGTAGGCTTTAAATGCCGCCAATTCCACCACTACATCCTCTTCCTTGATTTCTGCAGGCCGGCAATAAGCAATGCAGGTTTCCGCCTGCGGCGTACCCGGATTGGCCACAAACATACGAATACCGATGCCGTCGTTATCCTGCTGTTTATCCAACAACTCTTTAAGATAAGTCTGGGCGGAGGGGGTGATATCTACATTGACAGTCATAATGAAAATGGCAACCTGTATACCTGATTGATTTAGTCGGGTATTTTACTGCAATCTCAGTACAATAAAAACCATCGTTAATGTAAGGGCTTATTTTAATAAGACCAGCTGCCCATCTACTCTTTACTTTAACTTCAGCATGTAATTGATTGATTTTTATCAATTAAAACCAAACAATTCAGGGTCGGTCTACTGTCGTCGCCAAGGACGGGAAGCATCTGAGGGACGCCGTTATCACCAAAGCTGGCGTGTTTTGAATGCAAATACAAAGACCGTGGCCGTATTTCAGGGACCGGCACCTCTTGGCTGAGTGCCATTCAAGTTTGTCATGATCAGTATTAAAACGGACAATCGCAAAAATACTCCACATATTCGCCGGTACCGGGCGCTTGAAAACCCAACCTTGTGGCGTGCAAAAGCAGCCGGGGGGCCGCCGATTGCCAGAGCTCGTCAGCATAAAAAGCACAGCCTAAAATAGGATGGCCAATAGCGCTTAGGTGCAGGCGTAGTTGATGGGAGCGGCCGGTTACCGGGTACAAATACAGGCGGCTGGTGTTCTGCTCCGCATCATAACTTAGCACCTCGTAGCGGGTAACGGCATTCTTGCCCTGCTGCTGGCATACCTTATAACGGGGCCGCCGCAAGGGATCGGGGGCAATGGGTAAGTCAATCTCGCCGGTATTGTTACTCAGCTGCCCGGCAACAATGGCGGTGTAACATTTGTGGGTAGTCCGAGCCTGAAACTGCATGGCAATATGCCGGTGGCTGGCTTTATTAAGGGCAAACACCATCACCCCCGAGGTATCAAAATCCAGCCGGTGTACCACGCTGGCTATAGGGAAATGGCGCTGCAGGCGGCTAATGGCGCAGTCGTGATTGGCCGGATGCCGCCCGGGCACCGTCAGCAACCCGGCGGGTTTATGAAGAATTACATAATCGTCGCTGGTTGCCAGCAGGGAAATATCTTCCAGGCAGGTGGGCAGTATGGCTAATTCACTGATACTATCGCTCATGAGAAGTTAAGGCCCAAGGGCTGTTGTATATTCTGTAAGGCATACAGGGAACCTCTGAATAAGTCTATGTAGCGTCTGGCCGTCAGCGCTTTTCGAGACCAAGGCAATGTTTTGAGAGTATACTGGTTGTCTGTCAAAAAACATTTACGCAGAGAACGGGAAGCGATGACGGCCCCGAAGGGCGCGGCCAAAACGTCCATCCGCTGCGTTGCTCTTCTTGACAAGGGCAACCAGATTAACGATTGACATCCATGTCACTCGCCCTTCGGGCGCCTTGCGGCGTTCCAATCGGCTCCCGGCCGATTGGTCCCTGCGAAGAGCGCCAATGGCAAGGGATGGCCTGAATGCAGCAAATGCAGGAGCAATTTGCGGCAAAGGGCTGAACGTTTTGGACTCGCGCAGCCGCCACCTATACTTATTCAGAGGTCCCCTCGCATGAATTTATCCGAAAATCGTGATTCGCAAACCGATAAACCCCAAAAACCCGGCGTGTTGCAGATTGCCTTTAGCACTGTGGCGGCGGCCTTTGGGGTGCAGAGCAGTAAAAACCGCGAGCGCGATTTTGCCGGTGGCAATATTTTAAGCTTTATTATCGCCGGCGTGCTTTTTACCGCTGTTTTTGTGGGCGGGTTGATACTACTGGTCAATCTACTGCTGCGCAATGTATAGCGTCCTGCCCGAAATAGAATCATTTCCCACACGAACACCAAACCCGGCAAGCGGCTAACCGATATTACGCCACAGATGCTTGGTCTCTTGTCCCCCGGCACGCAGCAGCTTTTGTAAATGCCCCTTGAATACCCGCAGCTCAGTGGGCGGCAGTTGCGACAGGAAAAACTGTTGCTGCTGCTCGGCCAAGGCGTTGAGCTCTTGCATCTTGGCCTGCCCATTCTCGGTAAGCGCCACTTTCACCTTGCGCCTGTCGCCGTCATCGTGAATTCGGCGAATATAGTCTTTATCTGCCAACCTATCCAGTAATCGCGTGATTGCCGAGCGGTCGATACCAATGGTATCGGCAATTTCAGCGGGCGTGGTGGCTGCACCACTGTCCAGAACATTAAGTGTCATCCACTGGGGCCAGGTAATATTGTGCGCGGCAAAGGCCGTATTGGCAGAGTCTTTCATGCTGGCCGCCAGGCGATTAATCCAGAACGTCAGATTATTAAAAAGCAGTGCATCGCTATCTGCTCTGTGTGTCATATAGGGCTCCGAACAGGGCTGGGCGAGATCCGGTACTTGCACAAAAAAGCCGGCATTAAGCCGGCTTTAGTGCGGATGGCACTCAGTACCATCGGGTTTTACTGGCTACTGATCCAGTAAATACAAGTCGCCACAAAAATCACAATCAATGAAACAGCCGCGATCGCATCAGCAATGCTGTCTCCTTCACTTTGAATTTCAACTTGATCGTTCATTATTTTTATTCTCCTGTTATAAATGTTGGGGGGTTAGTGACCTGTCCGTTGGGTACTTACCTTTCCGTATACAGGCTTTTTTATACACGGGCGCTGTATAAATAGCAAGGCTGGGCACCGGTTATAACCAAATTCCTGGATTATAGGCGAAAAAAATCGTTCAAAATGCCTCGCGGGCTTGCTATGGTGCCGCCTTCGAGGCATCGGCCCCTCGCCTGAACGAGGCTTTTAGTGTATTCTTGCGCGCCTGCAAAACAGGGCCAGCCTCGGCCGTTCGCAACCAGCAGAGTCTTTGTATGTATATTTACGACCAATATGATCAACGCATTCAGGGCCAGCGCGTCACCCAATTTCGTGCGCAGATGGCTCGCTATCTTGATGGCCAATTGGAAGATGCAGAATTTTTGCCCATTCGCCTGCAAAACGGCCTCTATGTTCAGCGCCTGGCGCCGATGTTGCGTATTTGTGTGCCCTACGGCATGCTCAGCAGCACCCAATTGCGCCAGCTGGCCCATATTACCCGGGTTTATGACAAGGGCTACTGTCATGTGAGCACACGCCAGAATATTCAGTTGAATTGGCCACAACTGGAAGCTGTCCCGGATATTTTGCAGGACCTGCTTGATGTGGACATGCATGCCAACCAGACCAGCGGCAACTGCATTCGCAACACCACCACCGACCAGTTTGCCGGCGTGGCTGTGGATGAGCTGCTAGACCCGCGCCCCTATTGCGAGCTGATTCGTCAGTGGTCTACCTTCCACCCGGAATTCGCCTTTTTGCCGCGCAAGTTCAAAATTGCCGTCAATGCCAGCGCCACCGATCGCGCCGCCATTATGGTGCACGATATCGGCCTGGAAATCGTCAAAAATGACGCCGGCGAAGTGGGCTTTAAGGTATTTGTGGGCGGCGGTCTGGGTCGTACCCCGGTTATCGCCAGCCTGATTCGTGAGTTTTTGCCCGAGCAGCACCTGCTCAGCTACCTTGAAGCCATCGTGCGTATTTATAACCAGTTTGGCCGTCGCGACAACAAATTCAAAGCCCGCATTAAAATTTTAGTGCGTGCCATGACCCCGGAAGTGTTTGCCGAAAAGGTAGAGCAAGAGTGGGCACACCTGCGTGATAACACAGCCACCCTGACCCAGGCTGAAATTGATCGGGCCAAAAGCTATTTTACCGAGCCCGCCTATGAAGCCATTGATGACGCTGTAGTCAGCGCTGATTTAGAGCAGCTGGCCGCCGACAATCGCGCCTTTGGTAACTGGCTCAAGCGCAATGTGGTAGCCCATAAAAAACCCGGCTACGCAGCGGTTACCCTGTCGTTAAAACCAGCGGGCATTGCCCCCGGCGATATTACCGATCAGCAGCTTGAAATCATTGCCGATTTAGCCGATGAATTCAGCTTTGCCGAAGCGCGTACCACCCACGAGCAAAATATGGTGCTGGCGGATGTGAAAAAATCAGATTTGCTGGCGCTTTGGGAAAAGGCTCGCGCTGCCGGTTTTGCCACCCCTAACATCGGCACCCTCACCGATATTATTTGCTGCCCCGGTGGTGATTTTTGCTCACTGGCCAATGCCAAGTCGATTCCTATTGCCGAGGCGATTCAGCGTCAGTTTGACGATCTGGATTACCTGTATGACCTGGGCGATATCGATTTAAATATCTCCGGTTGTATGAATGCCTGCGGCCACCACCATGTGGGCCACATTGGTATTTTGGGGGTGGATAAAAAAGGCGCCGAGTTTTATCAAGTATTGCTAGGCGGTAACGCCAGTAACGATGCCGCCTTGGGCAGCGTACTGGGGCCGGCCTTTAACGCCGAAGATATGCCTTCGGTTATCCAAAAAATCATCGACGTTTACGTTGAAAATCGCACCGAGGAAGAGCCGTTTATCGACACGGTCAACCGCCTTGGAGCGGCACCGTTTAAGGAGCGTGTTTATGCCAAAGCTGGTTAAAGATGGCACCATTAGTGACAACAACTGGCAGCTAATGGCCAAGCCTGAAACCGATGCCGTAACAGCGGCGGTAGCAGCAGGCGCGGTGATTGTTCCCCTGGCAGTGTGGCAAGCTCAACGCGATGCACTCAGCGCCCGCAACGATATCGGCGTGTGGCTCGACAGCGATGAAACCGCCGATATGCTGGGGCAAGATGTCACCGCCCTGCCCTTAATTGCCGTTAACTTTCCGGCTTTTACCGATGGCCGCGGCTTTACCACCGCACGGATTTTGCGCGAACGCTACAACTTTACCGGCGAGCTGCGCGCAGTGGGTTATTTTTTGGCAGAGCAAGTATGCTACATGCGCCGCTGCGGCATTAATGCATTTGACTTTGGCACCGAGCGCGAGCAACATTTACAGGCCGCTATTGATGCCATGGACGACTTTACCGAATATTACCAGGCCTCGGTGGATGAACCTCAACCGCTGTTTCGTCGGCGAGCTTAACACGCATTGTGAAACATAAAAAATCGGCCTTAAGGCCGATTTTTTATGAGAAGTGCTTTGCAGCTGAGAGTCAGTAACCTTACCCCTGAAATAACATCAGTTGATTTTTTTCAATAATAGATTTACCTGAATTGGTGGCTGTAATGGCTGAGCGAATTCGATGCGGATCGGTCACCTCTAGTGCCGCCGCAATCTCACCGACCACTAATTCGGGGGTTCTGATAAGCGCCTCATAACAGATATGTATATGAGGCACTGGCAAATGCGTAATATGCCAAACGGCGGCATCATTGTAAGATTGAATAACACTTAGAGCTGTATCCAGGGAGTTATTGCAGTAATGCTTAACATCATAATGCGCCAGTGCACTTTGAGCAGCTGTTTCGGTATCTCTGGATACACGGATAACCATTGGCATAAAACCAGATAACATATTATGCAGATACCAGCTGTATAGGGTATAGCATAGTCTCGGGTCTTTAATAACCACATTCTCACACTTAGCCATCCAGCTTAAGTCGAGTTGAGAAAAAATTGCAGCGTCTGTTTTTTCAAAGATACTCAATGGAGTGCCGGGCTCTGTCAAAGTGCCCCCGGCGGCTGTAATTAACCGGGTATTAAACTGTGTGATATCAGGGCGTTGAATATAACCGGATGGATTCCAGTCGGTAGCCTCGTAAAGCTCAGATGCAGGGCCGGCATCCATACCCAGCTCTTGCGCAATACGTGTGACCAACGATGTGCCCGTTCTGAAAGGCCCGATTACAATACAGCATTTTTTATTCATTTATTTGATGCTCAATCGCGTAATTTCGAATTCTCTTTAAATTTTTTCTATCAAGTATTTCCAGTGCTCATCACGGTGAACACGGCCGGTTGTCAAAATCACTACATCGCCCTGCCGGGCCATATCTATCAACGCGACTACACCTTGCATCGGGTCCTCGAAGGTGCTAATTGAGGAAGGATCTACCCCTCCCGCTACCAGCCCTTCTTTGAGTAGCAGAGGAACTTCACTGGCCAAGCGCACTGGACATTCCTTAAAATTCTTACAGATATAATGATCAAATTTTCCGGCAGCCTGTCTTGCGGTTTCACGAATCAGCTCGTCGGAACTCAGTGCAGAGCAGGAAATCGCAATCAAGCGTTTGCCTGTCGAGGGGAATTTTTCAGACAACTCTACCAACTCTCGCAGACTTTCGGGGTTGTGAGCAAAATCCATAATGGCAGTAATGCCACCATTCTTATGAATATTAAGACGCCCTGGCGTATTTTCATAAGACAGCTCAAACGTTTTTAATGCCTTACGTATTGAATCCAACTCCAGCGCTGCGATATAACATGCACAAATTGCATGCATAGCATTAGAGGTATAATGCATGGCCATGCCATTAAGTG
>DATBNH010000244.1:0-2979 GCA_036554405.1 Cellvibrionaceae bacterium
ACACACCCGCTCGGCAGGAGCGGCGGTAAGCAAGGCTCGCATCTTCAGCCTTGAGCAATTCCATCACATCCAACACCATTAAGTCTTTGCCCTTGGTGTCGATTTCATAGGATTTCATATAAGGCGCCGAGTCGGTCTCGGGGTTATAGCGATAGACTTCTACTTTCAACATGTCTGGTCTGCCCCTTAGTAGGTACGCGCTTTGGGTTCAAAAGCGTCCATGGTTTTTGGCTTAAAGTTGACACTGCGCTTGCCCACGCGCTTATCGGCGGGGAAGAACATGGAGTGACACAACCAATTCTGATCGTCGCGCGTTTCAAAGTCATCGCGGGCGTGAGCACCGCGCGATTCTTTGCGCTCTTCGGCGGCAATTGCGGTGGCCTCGGCCACTTCCAGCAAATTTTGCAACTCCAGCGCCTCTATACGCGCGGTATTGAAAGCATGGCTTTTGTCGTCAAGCTTGACGTTGGCAATACGCTCGCGCAGATCTTTTAACTTGTCGATGCCCTGAGCCATAAACTCGCCCTTGCGGAATACACCAAAATAATTCTGCATTACCCCTTGTAGCTCGGCACGCAGCACCGGTGTGGATTCGCCACTGGTGGAGTTATTCAACCGATCCAGTCGCGACATGGCCGACTCAATATCAGATGCGCTAGCCTCGCGATGCTCGATACCCTCGCGCAGGGCTTTCTCGATATAAAGACCCGAAGCACGACCGAATACCACCAGATCCAGTAGCGAATTGCCGCCCAGACGATTGGCACCGTGTACGGACACACAGGCCACTTCGCCACAGGCATAAAGACCATCAATCACTGTGTCATTGCCGTTGGCATCCTGAGTTAGCGCCTGGCCATTCACATTAGTGGGAATACCGCCCATCATATAATGACAAGTAGGCACCACCGGAATCGGCGCCTTAACCGGGTCTACATGGGCAAAAGTGCGCGATAGCTCGCAAATACCCGGCAGCTTGCTTTCCAAAACTTCCTCGCCCAGATGATCGAGCTTCAGGAATACATGATCGCCGTGCTCGCCACAACCACGGCCTTCGAGAATTTCCAGAACCATGGAGCGCGCCACAACATCGCGGCCGGCCAGATCTTTGGCATTAGGGGCGTAGCGCTCCATAAAGCGCTCGCCGTCTTTATTAATCAGATAGCCACCCTCACCCCGACAGCCTTCGGTAACCAGCGTACCAGCGCCGTAAATGCCGGTGGGGTGGAACTGCCACATTTCGATATCTTGCACCGGGAAACCCGCGCGCAGCGCCATGCCAATGCCATCGCCGGTATTGATATGGGCATTGGTGGTAGAAGCGTAGATACGACCAGCACCACCGGTGGCCAACACTGTAGCCTTGGACTTAATAAACACGGTCTCGCCATCTTCAATATTAATGGCAATCACACCAATCACCGCGCCGTCCTGGTTCTTCACCAGATCAACCGCAAACCATTCATTCAAAAATACGGTATTGTGTTGAACATTCTGCTGATAGAGCGTGTGCAGCAAAGCATGGCCTGTGCGATCAGCTGCCGCGCAAGTGCGCGCCGCCTGACCTCCGCGACCAAAATCTTTCGACTGGCCACCGAATGGACGCTGATAAATGCGGCCGTTTTCCGTGCGCGAAAAAGGCAACCCCATATGCTCCAATTCAAATACCGCCTCCGGACCTACCGAGCACATATACTCGATAGCATCCTGATCGCCGATATAATCAGAGCCTTTGACAGTGTCATACATATGCCAGCGCCAATCATCGTTGGGGTCAGAGCTGGCAATAGCGCAGGTAATACCGCCCTGGGCGGATACGGTGTGCGAACGGGTGGGAAACACTTTGGTAATGACCGCTGTTTTATAGCCCGATTGTGCCAACTGCAGCGCCGCGCGCATGCCCGCGCCCCCGCCGCCAATGACAATGCCATCAAACGAAATAGTACGCATAGTAGCCATCAGTAAAGTCCCCACAGAATTTCGATACCCCAAACGGTGTAAGTCACCGCGACCAGACCCAGAATAACTTGAGCCAGCAGTCGCAGGGCCATTGCCTTGCTACCCATGGTCATAGGCGTAATATAGTCAGTCAACACCGCCCACAAACCAATCCAGGCGTGAGCAACAATAGAGAGCAGGGTAATCAGGCTGAATACACGCATCCACAAATGACTGTACAGGGTACGCCACTGCTCAAAATCCAGTTCAGGATTGAGGACGATATACGCCACCAGAAAAAACACATAAGCGGTCATGGCCACCGCGCTCAGGCGCTGAATCAACCAGTCGTACAAGCCACTGCGACCAAGATTTGTAATTGACATCACCATACCCAAACCCCCGCCAGCGCAATCAGAACAATAGAGATAATAACCACCAGTTTGGCGCCCAAGCGGCCACCTTCCAGGCTTTCGCCTATGCCACAGTCCATAATCAGGTGGCGAATACCGGCGACCAGATGATAAGCCAGGCCCGCAAGAATAGCCCAGATCACCAGCTTACACAGGGGATTCGCCAAGGCATCTTGCACCGCCGCAAAGCCCTCTTCCGAGGTCAAACTGGAATCCAGCATCCACAGGAGCACGGCTACACCGGCAAAAATGAAAACACCGGAAACGCGGTGGGTAATGGAAACAAGAGCGGTTATAGGAAATTTAATGGTCGAGAGGTCGAGGTTGACAGGTCTGTTTTTGTTCACGGTTGATAATCACCTTTTAGCCCATCGCGGGCAGGTTTGAAAAATCAGCGCCAGGGCCGAATCAGAGCCTTGTGGGCCTGTACGACAGATTGGAGCGCTATCACTGTGCATAACCGAATTGAGCCCGGCCACACCCTGCAAGTCGCGGCATATTATAGGGATTCGACCTGCCAAACACAAATAAAAACCGTAATTGGTCAGATCAATTTTCGGCGTAATTTATACGCTATTTTCGGCCATCAGGCTCATTAAAGATCCCATTTGTGCGCCGATGCTGTGCA
>DATBNH010000253.1:0-2135 GCA_036554405.1 Cellvibrionaceae bacterium
CAGTCGCCTCCAGGAGACGGGTTGCATGATAAAGCGGCGCGCAACCTTAAGATGAAAAGGATAGTCGACGCTATGCTTAAAAGATTCCAGCCAATGAATGTCCGTTATGCCTTCCGATAGAAGCACGCAGGCAGATAAGAAACAGGCCCCCACGACCATTGCTCTGACCCCTGTGGCAGACAACCGGGGTCGGTTGTTGCCGGTCGATTTTTCCAGCCTGCCTTTTGAGCCACGCCGAATTTTCCTTGTGAGCGATGTACCGGTCGGACACATCCGCGGCGGACATGGGCACCACACCGGGCACCAGTTGCTGATAGCAGTACAGGGTGAAATTGACGTGGTCACGCGGGGTTCCTCGGGGGCCGAGGCGCTGTACTCGCTCCGGCCAGGCACGGTGGCACTGCACTTACCGCCCGAATATATCGCTTGGCAAAAGTATCTTAGTGAAAGTGCCAGCTTGCTGGTTCTGACAAGTAATAGCTATGATCCTGCGGATTATTTTTATTCAGACTTGGCTTTGCCTGATTCGGCCTGGGACAGGACCTGACCTCCATGGCTCTCCTTATTACACTGTGCATACCTGCCTGGCAGAGAGATGTCGTGCTCGAACACGCGATCACCTGTGCTCACAATCAGACGCCGAAAGCTATCGAAATTATGACTGGCAATCCCCTCATGACGGACGCCGGACAATGAAGCGTATTGCCGTGCTGGGTGGGGGTGTTATGGGTTGTTGCACCGCTCTGTGTCTCGCCCGCCTGGGCGCCTCAGTCACGTTGTTTGAACAACATCCCCGGATCATGAGTGAAGCAAGCCGGTGGAATGAGGGCAAAATTCATCTCGGCTACCTGTACGCGGCATCGCGAACACTGGATACGGCCAAGAAGGTTCTGACCGGCGGCTTGCGTTTTCGGCCTATTGTTGAGCAGCTGCTGGAAACCTCAATTGCCCCATGGATTACGCCACAAGCCGACCATTACCTTGTACACAAAAACAGCGTGGTTGGCCCCCAAGAAATTTGGGACTATTTTACAAAAGTCACCGATTTAGTATTAGAGCATCCGGATGTGAAGGGTTACTTGCGTGACATCTCGCCCTCTGACTTGCGCCGCCTCGCTGCCGCTGACATCGACTTTGACTATAACCCTGAGCAAATTCGCCTGGCGACCCGCGTGCCGGAATATTCCATAGACACCACCCGCTTTGCGGATGCTCTTGTCAGACGAGTGATGGCTGAATCTTTCATCTCGGTTTTAACCGAACAAAGCGTGCAATCTGTCAGCCCCGATGGCGAGAAAGCCGAACGCTACACCGTGCATACAGGCCAAGATACCTTCACGGGATTTGACGCCGTGGTCAATGCCTTGTGGGCAGGACGCCCTTCAATCGATAAAACAATCATAGGGCGCACAGACTTTAGCATGCACCATCGCTACCGAGTGTCCGCGTTTTTGCAATGCCCGCCGGGCCATTCTAATCACTCGTCGGCGGTAATCTGCGCCGGCCCCTTCGGCGACATCAAGCATTATGGTAACGGCCGTTATTATATGTCCTGGTATCCGGCAGGGCTGCTCGCCGAAGGGCGAAATGCTGAGCCCCCCAGGGCACCGCAACTGTCTGCCGAGGATGCAGATGCCGTTATTGCAAAGATCAAGGAAGGGTTGGGCGATATACTCCCCGGCGCGGTAAATCTGCTCCGGCAGGCGGACAAAATCAATGTGCAGGGCGGCTGGGTTTACGCACAGGCGACGGGATGCCTGGAAGATCCCCACTCCAGCCTGCACAGCCGGGATAAGCTGGGCTTGCTTCGTCACGGCAACTATATTTCTGTCGATACTGGAAAGTTTTCAGTTGCGCCCTATCTGGCGGAAGTTATTGCGCAAGCGCTTGGGTGATAGGGGACTAGTCAGTTCCTACCTTACCGGGTTATGGTCCCTTCTGAGCCTATTGATAGGGTTTGTGGTTTTACATTAGAAAAAGCTTATGGCATTGTCAGGTTTTTGGACTTCCTGGTGTTTGTGACTTCTAAGTCAGGTTTAAAGTTAGGGTCTACTAATAAGTTACACCCCATCGATTTTCGTGCTCAGCTTGTACCCAATAAACAAGCGAGTGACAACACTCCAAGGCAATGTGAT
>DATBNH010000257.1:0-6751 GCA_036554405.1 Cellvibrionaceae bacterium
CAAATCGCCGTAAAAGCCTGACTGAAAGCTATTCAGGCTATTCATCGCCTGAAATTCCCCATCCCAGTGCTCATCACCATTTATGGACACCTGAAGAATTCTATTATAGAACGATACAGAAAGAATGGAGTCCATCGACGTATAGAGATAGTTGCCACCATCACCAATATAATCTCCACTGTCACTTTCGAGATAAATATAATTGCCGCTAGCAGGTAAATGACTTGCATCGGCGTCCCAGAGGTCAGCCGGGATTGGATTGACTGGCCCCGGCGGTAACGTTGTATCATCTGCCCGCCAATGAATTTTTCCATGTAACGCTGCTTGTCGACCTTCGCAATGTTGTGCGAAACGCAGATCAATTGCTGTCAGTACGCCTGCATTATATGTGATACTGTCTATTGCAAACCATCCCGTGAGTGCATTGCAACCGCGCCCTTCCCCAGACCAAGACAATCCCCCTTTTGCAGGATTATGAAATGGATGACGCTGCAAACCACCGTAAAAGCCTGGCTGAAGCTTATCCAAACTAGACATTGCCTGAAAGTAACCATGCCAACCCTCATCCCCCTGGATGGATAGAATAAGGGTTGAGCCCGATGTGGACACAGATAAAATGGAGTCAGCCAAGGTATAGAGATGATTCTCACCCCTGCCTATAAAATCTCCGCTGTCGCTTTCGAGATAAACGTAATTTCCACTAACAGGTAGCTGGCTCGAATCGGCGTCCCATAATTCCGCAGGAACCGGATTAACTGGCCCAGGGGGTAATGTTGCATTATCAGCACGCCAATGAATTTTTCCATGCAACGAAGCTTCTCCGCCTTCGCAATATTGTGCGAATCGTAGATCAATTGCTGTCAGAGTATTCGAATCATAAGTGACGCTGTCAACTACAAACCATCCTGTTAGGCCATTGCAACCGCGCCCTTCACCTGACCATGACAATCCCCCTATTGCCGGATTATGAAATCCAGAACGCTGTAAGTCGCCGTAATATCCTGGCTGAAATTTATCCAGGCCATTCATCGCCTGAAACTCACCATACCAGCTCTCATCACCATTAATGGTCACATCAAAAAGTGTGTTAAAGGGGGAAGAAACAGAAAGTTGGGCATTAATCGGGGTATAGAGGTGTGTGTTACCTTCCCCAATATAATCTCCGACATCACTTTCGAGATAAACATAATTTCCGCTTGTGGGTAGTTGACTTGAATCGACGTCCCATAAGTCATCGGGAACAGGATTGACTGGCCCCGGTGGTAATGTCGCATCATCTGCCCGCCAGTGAATTTTTCCATGTAACACTGCCGAACCACTTTCGCAATGTTGTGCGAAACGCAGATCAATCGTTTTCAGTACATTACCCCGAGAATAGGTTACGTCATCTACCAAAAACCATCCCGTGATTTTATTGCAACCTCGCCCCTCACCAAACCATGATAACCCCCCATCACGAGATCCAAAACGCTGCAAATCGCCGTAATATCCCGGCTGAAGCTTATTCATGCTGGACATTGCCTGAAATTGACCAATCCAGAATTCATCACCCTCGATTAAGAGGCTTAGTATTCGATCTGAGGAGGAAACTGAAATAAACGAGTTAGCCAAAGTATAGAGGTAATTGCCGCCGCCTCCAATGAAATCTCCAGCACTACTTTCAAGATAAATATAATTGCCGCTTGTAGGCAGTTGACTTGAATCGGCGTCCCACAAATCGTTAGGAATAGGGTTATCCAAGCTCGAGCTAGAAGATGAACTTTTCTTACTGGAAGCCGAACTCTGCTTACTGGAAGCCGAACTCTGCTCAACAGGCGGCGATGTCACTGACGAGGCAGCACTGGACCGATTTGATGAATTCACTGACGAGTTAGCACTTGACTGACTCGACGAAGAGCTTGAGCTCTGACCATGCCAATCGGGAATAGCAGACAGGTTGCCATCCTTTATCAAATTCACAAGGTCTCGATACGACCCCAGGGTGTCAGCTACAACCTCTTGAATATTATCGAGCAATTTGTCCCAAGGAGCACCAATCTCAAAAGGAGGGGTGAAGGGATCGAATTGGGAGCTGGGTAAATTGCAACCGGCTTCTATCAGCCGTAAATGCACTTCATCTTGCGATTGCAGTAATTTGGTTTGGATCGTTATCCAATTATCGCTCAGAAACCATTCTCTGGGCAGAAGGTTACTGGCATTCGCCACAATCAAATCCGTCAGCGGTGTAATATTAACGATGCCATACTCGCTGACGAAGCTATGTAGATATCCTTGCTCCTGCACGTAAATATCCAGTGCCGGATCGTATACCTGCATGTCATAGGTTACCCGCAGCGCACAGGGAAGAAGGCCCACTTCAATATAACCGGTAAAGCTCCCATCAACTTGACTCACCACTGCTTTGCCGCCTTCAAATCCCCTGTCATTGTCGCAACGCGCAATGACCGTCCCTCCCACAATAGGCGCACCAATTGCGACTGTGCCGGTAATCATTCGTGTTGAGTCACTTGAGGCAGGACTGCTCGATTGCTCACTCGAACTGGTGTTTTCATTACTGCTGTCAGATTGACTACTAGGGGTTTGGCTAACCACACTGGAGATGGCCGGGCTGGAGCTACCACCTCCTGAAGAGCCACCGCCGCAGGCAGAGAGCCCAAAAATCGCAACAATAGAGAAGAGGAGGAAGTGGTGAGCGTTCATTGGCATGTCCTTATTGCTTTGATTCTATTCCGCATTATCTGTATACAGCTCTGCCTTCACAAAGGTAAGACGCCCGCCATAGCGGTGGGTCTTTAATTCGGCGGAGTAGTAATATTGGTACAATATGTCAAATTTGCGTGTTGATCAACTAATGGGTGGGTGGATAGGCAAATTGCATATCGCCGAACCCTCCCCAGCCCTCGATTTTGGTTCCTGCATCATTCTACCTCCAGCATCTTAACGATGAAAATTCGGGACGATAACAAACTTGAGCGGGGATCTGACCCACCTCCATCCAATCCGCCAGTATTACAGGGGCTGGGCGGTTGGCGCAAATCAACAGGTAATGCTAAAGCCACTGCAGCGCCAGACAGACCCACACCAATGCCACCAGCATGGCAATTGGACCTAGTAACTGTGGGTGTCGGGCTTGCCACTGAATCTTTAACAATTCAAGTGCACCCAACTTTACCGAATTTTTCAGGCGCGGAAATACGTACTTTTTCAAAGTAATTCCGTCAAACATTCTCGCCTGGGGGTTGCCGATAAAAATCAATATGCCGTCGGCTTCCAAAAAGGCTTGGCTGTAACGCACCTGATGAATCGGTGCCACCGTCTTGTGATTGTCGGATTGCTGCAGTACCAGCGACTGGCCGATAAGTCCCAATCGTTGCTCAGCGGCAGCGCGCACGATCCAGACCGTCCCTCCAATAATCGCCGCCAACATAAAGCCAGTTAAGGCGATCAAAGCCCAGATCTTAGGGCCAATACCTTCCTCGAAAAAAAACAACAGGCCGACGGCAACTGCAAATGTCAACGCTGCCAGTGCACACCAAAGATGGAGCCAGCGCAGCCACTTGTGCGCCCGGTTCTCCACCCAGAGTATTTTGTCGTCACTTACCTCCGACGCTGGGCGGCGAATAGCCCCTGCCATGCCCGCGAAAGTCGCATTTTGAAAAAACTCGACCGTCTCCCGTCGCTCCAGCCACCAGGCAGCACCCAGGCCGGCGAGCACTGCAATTACCATTGCCGCCAGGCCCAGCCGACTCAAGCGTTGGTACTTACGGTGGGCTTGTTGCGCCTGGCGCTGGGCTCGGTCGAGGCTGGGGGCATTGAGCTCCAGTGATTGGGGCCGACCGTCTGTGCTGTAGCTTTGTAGTTGCGGCGGCGAAAAATTGGCTACCAGCAATTGATCACCCCACAGCGTCAAAGCGAAAGGATCGTCGAGTGTATCCAGGCTGATTTCATTGAGCTTTTCGCCCTGGCGATTGATCATGATTAAACGGCCATTGGACAAGCCATTGTCGCCCACGTTGACCCAAAAGCCATCCGCCGCCGGCGTAAACTGGTGCGGCCAGCGGTACTCCCCGCCGAGGCGAACAGGAATTCCCTCCAAAACTTGTGCAAACTGGTTGCTGTCGGTATTGATCTGGACGAGGCGGTGGTTATTGGTATCCGCAACCCAGAGTTCGCCGCGCTCCAGAACTAACTGATTGGGAAAGGCGAATTCTTTGTCATCAGATTCGGCCAGCACCTCGCCCGATGCCGAGAGCCTGTAGAGCTTAAAGGCTCGGGTGTCGGCCAGGTAGACAATCTCCGCCGGGCGGTCTATTACCAGCCGAAAGGCGCCGGACAGCGACGGCAGCTCGGGGCCAAAACGCTCGCAGCGCCCAACATCCAGTGCGCAGCGGTAAAACCCGTCGTCGCCCCGAGGGCGCTGGGTCTCGGTTTTTTGTAGCCGGAAAAAGCGGGCGAGATTTTCAATAAGACCGGGCTGGGCTTTGCGGCTGTAAACCAGTAAATCGCCATTGTGGAAAAAGTCATAATCGCCGTGAACGGCAATTCCCAGCTCAGCCAAATCCACCGTCCGGCGCTCACCAGTGGCGTCTACCCATATCAGCTGATCGCCAAACTGCACAACCAGTTGTTCGCCCTGTTGACGAAAAAAGCCGTATTGATCGACCGCCAGCTTTTGCTGATAACCGTACAAGTACACAAACAAACTGGCCACTACCGAGACAACAATAACAACAGCCGCCACCAGGGACTTGCCTTTCATACCCACTCCCGCTTTTTTTGCTGCACTCTATCACATAGCCATGACGTCACAAGGCGATTGCGATCACACTGGAAGGTTATCGGAATACTAATGGGGCCCGCAAGAAGAAGCATTACTACTGATTCCAAAACACCAGTAATACACCATCACTCCCCTATGGCGCTCAGTAAGTGCTGTCGCGTAACCGGGTCAATTTTCTCCAGTGCGTACCGAATGGTGGATCGGGGCATATTTATGCCATTGACTTGCAGATAACGTAAAACGTCTTTCTCATACTCTGCAGCGGAAACTTTGAGAAGCCAGCCAACACTCTTTTGTACATACTCGTCTGTATCGGTTAGCAGGGTGTCGCAATTTTGAAATATTAATCGCTTGTCTAAGCGATAAGTGGATTTACCAATTTTACGGTTCACAAATTTCACCCAGGCAACATTGCTGGCGCGTCGGCACCAGGGTACGGGTGAGTGTGCCCAGTGCTTAATAGACTCGATTAAATAGGGCCGCCCCAGAAAAAAGTTATAAATGGTTTTTATACACAGGTCGTCTACCAACGCCCAGTTATCGGCGTAGTGCTTAAGCCAATACTCAAACCTATTGAGTAAACCATCCTTGTAGTGATGTTTAACCCATTTATTAATCAGGCCGAAAGCCAGTAATTTTTCTTCACTGTAGGTAGCGCTGGTCAGTAGCAACTCGGAAATGTGCAGTGCATCTGTGCAATCCAATTCCTTATTTTCCGTATGAAACCTGCGAATAAGGGTTTGAATATCCACCGCCGACGCTCCGACAAGCGCCACCTTGTGCGGGAAAAACCGCTGCGACGCCGCTGCCTTTTGCGGCGAGCTTATGGGTTTTAAGTCGCGCTTTAGTTGGACAACGTAGGTGGATGTGCTCTTCATCATTAGTGGCGCTCAGCGCTTGTTCAGAGGTTCCTTAAAACCCGATTCCCATCATTTACTTCTGAATCAAGCAAGCTCTTCGGGTTTTTGATTACTGTGCACGCGGTTGCGTCCCAGTTCTTTTGCTTTGTAAAGAGCGCTATCAGCTTGTTTAAACAGTTTATCCAGATCCGGTTCAGTCATGGCTGCCACTCCAAAACTTGCCGTAATGCTCACGCTGTCGTAGCTGAGCGATTGCTCTAACTCGGCGCGAAGGTTTTCGGCCACTTGCAGTGCCTGATTTAGCGTAGTATCTGGACACACCAAAACGAACTCTTCACCGCCCCATCGGGCTAAAGCATCGGTTCGGCGAACGCGATTGAGCATAAGCTGGGCGGCTTCCTTCAGAATTCTGTCTCCGATGTCGTGCCCGTATGTATCATTTATTTGTTTGAAATTATCCAGATCAATAATAACAAATGAAAAAGGTGTTCCATGGCTTCGCCAATCCATCAAGCCCTTATGCAGAATATCCCGGATGCCCACCCGATTGGGCAGCCCGGTTAGGTCATCTGTTTTTGCCATATCTTTATAACGACGGCTTTCCAGATTCAGAAATTGATTGATCGTCAACAGCTCTTGTTGATATTGCTTCTGACGATTTAGATCCGACCTCATATTCAATAAACGGTAAACAAGCATCCCGAAGATGAGAATGGTCCAGGCTATAATAACGATTTGATACAGAGTTGCCTGTTCTATTAATTGACCACTCCAGACGATTTTCTTCAACTGGATTTCATGTGTTCCTGAGCGGACACTTGACCCAGTTTGTAACTCTATCAGGGCAACTTCATTGAATTCTGGGTGGGAGAATGCAAGCGGTATTTCCCCGGCAATCAGCCACCAGCTGGCAACTGTAAAGTCCTTCTTCATGTTCACAGTCAACCCGGTAGCCAGCTCGTCCACAAGGACCTCTACCGAATTATATTTGGTGGAAATGCTATTGTTCGGGTCATAATAGTTGGGGTGTCGATTACGCAAATAAATGCGCACGTGCCTGGCGCTACCCTCATAATCTGCCCAGATGGTCATGGTATCAAAACGATTTAAA
>DATBNH010000258.1:0-13355 GCA_036554405.1 Cellvibrionaceae bacterium
ATGAAGCTATGGCCAGACCTGTGCCGCAAGTGTTGTTGCTTGGTATTAAAATCGAACGTATTTTTGGCAACAATGATAAAGAAGCCAGTTATGCGCTGATGTTAAAAAACCTTTACCCTTATTCGCCGGAAAATCTTGAATACACTCAGATGCAGAAAAACTGATCCTTATGTCTGATTCTAATCAAACAGCTCTAACGCAATCGCCCGGCGCTCTGCTGGTATCTGCCCGTGAGCGCATGGGTCTGACCCAGGAGCAGGTGGCCGCTGAGCTGAAAATACAACTCAAGAAAATTCGGGCACTGGAAAGCGATGAGTTTCATCTGATGTTTTCAGAGGTTTTTGCCCGTGGTTATTTGAGAAGCTATGCCAAATTGCTTCATATTGATGGTGAACAACTGGTACAGCTTTACGCGAATGCCCATGGGACACAAGAGCCTGTGGCTGAGGTGAAAGACAGCTTGAATTTAACCATTCGCTCGACGCCATCACCCTGGCCAATGCGCTTACTGTTGGTGGCACTGATTCTTCTGGTATGGATTGTGGCTTACTGGTACTTCACGGATACCCAGTCCGATTTGTCTTCAGCCGTGAACGAAACTGATCCGATTAGTCCTCCCGCTCAAGTTGCTGAGCTGCCTGAACCACAGACATACCCCGCAGAAGTTGATGCAGACGAGCTTTTACCTGAGCCGTCACCATCGGCCGAACAGGCCACAACAATAGAACCGTCTGCTGTTGACACGGTGATGCCGGTACTGGACGTGCTAGAGCTGTCGTTTGCAGAAGAATGCTGGCTGGATGTTCAAGATGCCAATGGCGATGTATTGGCTACCGATTTGCAGTCACCCGGCAGTCAATTAACGCTCAGGGGTGTAGCGCCTTTTAGTGTGCGTTTGGGTAATTATGCGCAAGGCGTGAGCGCTTCGGTTAATGGCGAGGCTGTGGACCTACCGGAGCGTGCATCCAGCGATATTGTTACATTTGAAATGGGCCGTGCCCGCGAGACCAACTGATTATGCATATGCCATCACCCATTAAACGTCGTGTATCACGACAAATTATGGTCGGATCGGTACCTGTGGGTGGCGATGCGCCCATCGCCGTGCAGAGTATGACCAATACCGAAACTTGCGATGTCGCCGCCACTGTGGGACAGATTCAGCGTCTGGAACGGGCCGGTGCCGATATTGTGCGAGTGTCAGTACCGTCGCTGGAAGCGGCTGAAGCCTTTGGTGAAATTCGCAAGCTGGTTAATGTACCGTTAGTGGCGGATATTCATTTTGATTATCGTATCGCTCTACGTGTGGCCGATTTAGGTGTGGACTGTCTGCGTATAAATCCAGGTAATATTGGCCGTGAAAAGCGTATTCGCGCTGTTGTCGATAAAGCCCGCGACCTGGGCATACCCATTCGTATCGGCGTTAATGCCGGTTCTCTGGAAAAAGATTTGCAAAAGAAATACGGCGAACCCACTCCCGAGGCACTGGTAGAGTCGGCCATGCGTCATGTGGATATTCTTGATCAGCTGAATTTTTATGATTTTAAAGTCAGCGTTAAGGCCAGTGATGTATTTATGGCCGTGGCGGCCTACCGTCAACTGGCTACCAAAATTGATCAGCCATTACATTTGGGTATTACCGAAGCTGGAGGTCTGCGTTCAGGCACAGTGAAGTCAGCCGTGGGCCTGGGCGCACTCTTAATGGATGGCATTGGCGACACTATACGTATTTCGCTGGCCGCCGATCCGGTAGAAGAAGTGAAGGTGGGCTGGGACTTGCTAAAAAGCCTTAAACTGCGCAGCAAAGGCGTAAATTTTATTGCCTGCCCTAGCTGCTCGCGTCAGAATTTCGATGTTATTAAAACCATGAATGAGCTGGAGCAACGGGTAGAAGATATTACCGTCGCGCTTGATGTGGCAGTTATTGGCTGCGTGGTCAATGGTCCCGGTGAAGCTAAAGAAGCCGATCTTGGTCTGGCGGGCGGTACGCCCAATAACCTGATTTATATTGATGGCGAATCACACAGTAAAATTGGCAATGACAACCTGGTGGATAATCTCGAACGTTTAATTCGTGCCAAGGCCAAAGCTAAAAGTGAGGCGCTTATCATGGCTGAACAAAATATTATTGCAAGGGCCTAAAAGGTCCGTGAACAATCAGGATAAGATGTTGAAAAAAATTCAGGCAATACGCGGCATGAACGATCAGCTGCCGGACCAGACCCCACTGTGGCAGTATGTGGAGCAGACGCTGCAGAATATTTTAATGCGTTTTGGGTACAGTGAAATTCGTTTTCCCTTGCTGGAGCAAACCGAGCTGTTCAAGCGCTCTATCGGTGAGGTGACCGATATTGTTGAAAAAGAAATGTACACCTTTTTGGATCGCAATGACGAAAGCCTGACACTTCGACCCGAGGGCACCGCCAGTTGTGTGCGTGCCTGCGAAGAACACGGCCTGCTATACAATCAGACGCAGCGCCTATGGTATATGGGGCCCATGTTTCGTTATGAGCGTCCGCAAAAGGGCCGCTATCGTCAATTTCATCAGCTTGGTGTAGAGGCCTATGGCCTTGATGGCCCCGATATCGATGCAGAGTTGTTATTGTTAAGCCATGAAATGTTGGCCACTTTGGGTGTGTCTGAATATGTCAGCCTGGAGATTAACTCTCTGGGGACCGATCAGGCGCGACAAGCCTATCGCGAAGCGCTGGTGGCGTTTTTAAGTGCGCACAAAGAACATCTGGACGAAGATTGTCTGCGCCGGCTGAAAACTAATCCACTGCGGATTCTCGACAGTAAAAATCCGCAGGTACAAACGCTACTGGACAAAGCGCCAAGCCTTGAAGATTATCTGGATGATGCCTCACGACAACATTTTTATGGATTAATGCAATTATTGGATGCTGCCGGTGTCCCATACCGCGTTAACCCGAGGTTGGTGCGAGGGCTGGATTACTACTCGCGCACAGCGTTTGAATGGACCACCGACAAGCTGGGCGCGCAAGCGACAGTGTGTGGTGGTGGCCGCTACGACCGTCTGGTAGAGCAGTTGGGTGGCAAACCCACGCCGGCGGTAGGTTTTGCTATAGGTATTGAACGTCTGCTACTGTTGTTGCAAACAACCGGACAGGTGCCCGCGTCTATTGGGCAGCGTGTGGATGTGTATTTGGCGGCAGTGGGCGATGTCGGCGCCTTATCCATGCAGCTGGCGAGCGAGCTCAGGCGCGCACTGCCCAAGCTTCGACTTATGCTGCATTGCGGCGGCGGCAGTTTTAAAAACCAGCTTAAAAAAGCAGATAAGAGCGGTGCCAGTATTGCCTTGATTGTGGGAGAGGACGAGGCGGCGGCCGGTACTGTGGTGGTAAAGCCACTGCGTGAACAGAGCCCGCAACAAGTATTAAAACACAGCGAGCTTGCCACCTATTTGACGGGAGCGCTGAATTTTACCTGATCGAGCGTATAAGCCGAATAAGCATTATTGATGTAATTGACATAAACAGATACCTGATAGACAACAGCGATTTTTTGAGGAGCGAAGCGTGAGCGATCATTTAACCGAAGAAGAACAACTAGAAAACCTTAAACGTCTGTGGAAAGAATATGGTCTAACCATTATCGCCACTGTTGTGATTGCTACGGGCGGTTATTTTGGCTGGAACTATTGGCAAGACCAGCAGCGTATTAAAGCCGAAACATCGTCTTCCCTTTTCGACCAGCTGATGACGGCGGCTGTGGATAAAACAGAGACCCAACTGCAGGATGATGCACGGCGTGCCACTGTTGAACATTTGGCCGAGCAGATCAAAGGTATCGACTCGTCCAGCATTTATGCGCAGCAGGCGGCTTTATTTCGCGCCCGCGAAGCGGTATTAGCCGAAGACTATGCCCAGGCCAGCACTGACCTACAGTGGGTGGTAGACAATGCCAAAGACGCGGCTATAGTCGCCGTTGCCAAAGTGAGACTGGCCCGGGTAATGCTGGCGCAAAACAACTACGATCAAGCTTTAATGCTATTAGACTCAGCGGCCACAGAAGGCTTTAGTGCGGAGCTGGCCGAAGTGCGAGGCGATGCCTTGCGTCTTAAAGGCGATACCCTGGCGGCGGGTGAAGCCTACCAGCAGGCACTTGACAATATCGACAACGATCAGCAGCGCAGTCTTATAATACAGATGAAAATAGATGACTTAAAAATCGCTGATAATCAGGAGTCTGGCGCATGAGACGCTTAGTCACAGCTGTGCTGGTGTTAGCACTGGGCGGCTGTTCAGTTTTTAGTAAAAAAGATGGCACCGAACCCATGGAGCTGGTGAAGTTTGAATCCACTGCCGAGCTTAAACGGGTGTGGCAAACCAGCGTAGGTTCCGGGCAAGGTGTCGGATTTACGCGTATTACGCCGGTTATTGATGGCGATATTATGTACGCAGCGGATTACAAGGGCCGGCTATTCGCCCTAAATCGGCTTACAGGCAAGCAGCTTTGGTCGAAACATTTAAAAGAGACTTTGGCCGGTGGTGTGGGTTTAAGCCAGCAATTATTACTGCTGGGCACCGATAATGGGCAAGTAGTGGCGCTGGATCGTGACAATGGCAGTGAACTCTGGCGAGTGCAGGTGCCGGGTGAGATCATGTCGATACCTTCAGGGAACGATGATGTGGTGGCCGTGCAGACTATGGATGGCCGCCTGACGGTGCTCGATGCCGGAACCGGTGAACGATTATGGTTTTATGAAAGTCCGCCACCACGGTTGACTTTACGCGGTCGGGCCGCGCCTGTGGTCAGCTCCTCGGCTGTTTACGCCGCTTTTGCGAATGGCCGTTTTATGGCATTTAACCCGCAAAATGGGCTGATTTTATGGGAACAACGAGTGGCCATGCCACGCGGCCGCTCTGATTTGGATAAAATGGTCGATATTATGGCCACGCCATTACTTCGCGATGGCATTTTATACGTCAATGGTTTCCAGGGTCGCCTGATGGCGATCAGTCGCGGTAGTGGTCGTCCATTGTGGGCCGTAGACTCGTCCAGCCACCAGGAGTTGGCACTGCTTGATGGCGTTATTTATCTAACCGATAGCGATAGTAAAGTACTTGCCCGCGATGCTGGCAATGGTGGCGTGATTTGGACTAATGAGCAGATGCAGCGTCGTCAACTCAATGGCCCTCAGGTGCTCGGTGAATATGTGGTAGTGGCCGATGCTAAAGGCTATATACATGTGATGGATAAAGCCACTGGCGAGTTTGCCGATCGCGAACGCATCGACCGCTCTGGCGTGCGGGTGCCATTGCTGGTGGCCGATAATTTATTATATGTTTTATCCAATAATGGTAAACTGGCTGCCTACCGTGTAGCACCGCGCTAGCGATTTGCCGGGCCTTCCCGCAATAGCCCAGCGTCAGGCCCACAGGCTGCCAGAGTAGACAGGACAATGCGGGTTTTGCTCGTTTGTCCTGTCCTCTTGTGGTTTCCCCTCTCTTTAATATGATTTTGTCACTATGATTCCAGTAATTGCACTTGTCGGCCGTCCTAATGTGGGTAAATCCACCATGTTTAATCGCCTGACCCGCTCACGTGATGCGTTGGTGGCCAACTATGCGGGCTTGACCCGCGATCGCAAATACGGTGAGGGTAAATTCGATGACCGTCGCTTTATGGTGATCGATACCGGTGGTATTAGTGGTGAGGAAGAGGGTATAGATCATGAAATGGCCGAGCAATCCTTGCAGGCCATTGAAGAGGCGGATGTGGTGCTGTTCATGGTCAGCTGCCGTGATGGTTTGACGGCTGCCGATTACATGATTGCCAAGCACCTGCGCCAGCGTGGCAAAAAAACCCTGCTGGTTGCCAATAAAATGGATGGGCTTGATCCTGACGTGGCGGTATCGCCATTTTTTGAATTGGGTTTAGGTGAGGTTTATGCCACCACGGCCACCCATGGCCGCGGTGTTAAATCGCTGATGGAAGTGGTGTTTGAAGAATTTCCCGAAGCTGATGAGCCCCCGCAAAGCACCGCAACAGGTATTAAAATTGCCATTATCGGGCGACCCAATGTAGGTAAGTCTACTTTGGTTAATCGCATGCTGGGCGAAGACCGGGTGGTGGTGTTTGATTTGCCCGGCACCACCCGTGACAGTGTCTATATCAATTATGAGCGCTTTGGTAAGCAGTACACATTAATTGATACCGCCGGGGTTCGTCGTCGAAAAAATGTATCGCTCACCGTAGAAAAATTTTCCATTGTTAAAACCTTGCAGGCTATTGATGATGCCAATGTGGCTATTTTGGTGGTTGATGCCAGTGAGGGGTTGGTCGATCAGGATCTGCATTTGATGGGTAACATTATCGACGCGGGACGCGCTTTGGTAATAGCATTGAATAAGTGGGACGGTCTTGAGGACGCCCATAAGCAGTATGTTAAAAACGAATTGGAGCGGCGTTTGCGCTTTGCGGATTTTGCCAATATTCATTTTATTTCAGCACTACATGGCACCGGGGTAGGTGATCTGTATAAGTCTATCGAGCAGGCCTATGTTTCGGCTACCGATAAAATGTCTACCAACTTTTTAACCCGCGTATTGCAAGATGCCATCAGTGAGCATCAGCCGCCCATGGTAGGCAACCATCGTATTAAGCTGCGCTATGCTCATGCCGGGGGCAATAACCCGCCAATTATTGTGATTCATGGTAATCAAACTGCAGACGTGCCTGCCAATTATGTGCGTTATCTGGAGAAAACCTACCGTCAGGCGTTAAAGCTACGCGGCACGCCGGTGCGTATTGAATTTAAATCATCCGATAATCCCTTTGCCGATCGTAAAAAAGTGACGCCTTCACGTCACCGCCAGGTAAAGCCCGGCGCGCCCAAGCCTACTGGGCGGCCAAAACCTGCCGGGCGCGACAAAGCGCCCGCTAAGACCAAGCCCGCCGGGCGCGGCAGTGCTCCCGGTAAAGTCAAGCCAGGGGTAACTGGCAAGCCCACGGGGCGCGGTAAACCTACCGGCCGTAAATCCTAGGCAAAACCTGTGGTGCAATTTGCCATTATCGTTGTGTGTTTGTTTGCGGGCTTGTTGCTACAGTGGTCCCGACTCGCTGGTGAACGTACCGCCAAGCAATTAAATGCCTACGTCATCACCATTGCCTTACCCTGTTTGATTTTGCATGAGCTACCGGGTTTGAGCCTGGATCACACCGCATTTTTACCTATTATTATCGCCTGGTTGGTAATGGCTGTCAGTATTCTGGCGGTGCTGGGTTTACAGAAAGTCTTCAACTGGTCGCGGGACATTACCGCCTGTTTGATGTTGTTGATGCCCCTGGGTAATACCGGTTTTGTGGGTATCCCGCTGATTAAGGTTTTACTGGGAACCGAAGGCGTACCCTATGCTATTCTGTACGACCAGTTCGGTACTTTTTTGGCATTAAATACTATCGGCATTGCCATTGCGGCAAGTTACAGTGGTAATGGCCAAAGTATCGGTTCTATTGGCAAAAAAATTATTACCTTTCCTCCTTTTATTAGTTTACTGGTGGCGTTTGCGCTTTTGCCATTCACTTATCCGTCGTGGCTTGATGCCGGTTTGGGGTTAGTGGCAGCAAGTCTGGTGCCAGTGGTAATGCTGGCAGTGGGGCTCAATTGGCGCTTGCAGCTAGAGGCGCATTTGTTGCAGCCATTTATGGTGGGGCTGGTGCTTTTGTTAATTGCCAAACCCGCATTTGCCTGGCTGCTGTTGTCAATGATCACCGCGCCGGGGCTGGCTACTCAGGTAATAGTACTGGAGGCGGGTATGCCAGTAATGATATCAGCCGGTATTTTGGCGATAAGCTATAACCTGGCGCCACGTTTGGCGGCGGCTCTGGTAGGTTATAGCTTGCTGGCGGCTTTTATAACCTTGCCTCTCTGGCGTTGGCTGGTTAGTTAAACTGATTGCTGACAGTCGGTACTATTTAATTGCCAGCCAGGCATCGAAGGTGGCATTTTGAAAAACCGGGTTGATTGAAGTAAAACCGGCCTCTTTAAGCAGGGCAATATTTTCATCATCAAACAGCGGTACCAGCACTCCTTCAAGGCTTAAATCCTTGCTATTAATTTCCTCTGTGGTGTAACCCTGGCTCAGCTTGAAGGTGTGATGTACTTGTCGGCATAGTCGATCAAATACAGGGTCGCGACGTTTTACTTTTTCGGCCAGTAACAGCGCGCCGCCCAGTTGCAGTTGCTGATAGATCCGGCGTAATATTTCAGGCCTTTCGACTACCGGAATAAATTGCAAGCAGTAACAAAGTATTGCCATGTTACAGGGCTCTGGTTGAAATTCTCTAAGATCTGCACAGTGATAACTGATGGCACTGGGCCCGGTATTCTGGGCAGCACTAACCATCTTCGGCTCGGCATCAACACCTATAATACGGGCATCCGGCAAAGCCTGATGCAACAGACGGCAGAGAGTGCCCGTGGAACAGCCCAGCTCATAAATCATTCCGCCAGGGGGTACCAGTTCTCTCGCAAAACCGGTAACGATTAAATGCAGCTGATCGTACAGTGGAATGGAGCGGCGAATATGATCGTCAAAACTGCGCCAGACCTCGCCGCCAAAAGTCCAGCTGTTGGGTGCGGCATGAATTCCGTCGCCGACGGTGTAGGAGTTGTTTTTCATGGATGGCTATCCAAAGTGGGCGCTTTCGCCGGTAACAGCAGGCGCGAGTGTAATTCACCCCTGGCAACTTTTCAATCAAGTGGCTCTTGCCTATTGCGGGGTCGACTGGTGCCAAAAGGGCTGCCCGATGACCGGGGTGCTGGGGCTTGCGGTCTGGCGCGATTGCATTAGCCCCGCAAGGTAGGCATTGTGACCGGCATCTATACCATCGGCAAAGGCCTTGGCCATTAACACCGGATTGCCCGCCCGCGCCACTGCCGTGTTAAGCAGCACTGCATCAAAACCCATTTCCATAGCTTCGGCGGCTTGCGAGGGCGCGCCGAGACCGGCATCGATAATTAACGGTACCTGCAAACGTTGACGCAAGGTGTTGAGGTTGTAGCGATTGAGCAAACCCTGCCCGGTACCAATGGGAGCGCCCCAGGGCATAAGTACCTGACAGCCGACGTCCATCAGACGCTGATTGAGAATCAGATCATCGGTGCTGTAAGGAAAGACCTTAAAACCATCCTCGGTCAATATGCGCGCCGCCTCAACCAGGCCGAACGGGTCTGGTTGCAGGTTGTATTCGTCGCCGATGACCTCCAGTTTAATCCAGTCGGTATTAAACAACTCGCGGCTCATATGGGCGAGGGTTACTGCTTCTTTAACGGTTTTACAACCGGCGGTATTGGGCAGCAAGCGGCAGCCGCTATCTTGAATAAATCGCCAGATAACAGCGCCATCGCCGGAGGCTGGGTTTTGCCGGCGCAAACCCAAGGTGACGATTTGTGTGCGCGAAGCGGTGATGGCATCGCGCATTAATTGCGGGGAGTTGTACAGCGCAGTGCCCAATAGCAGGCGGCTGTCAAAAGTCTCCCCATAGAGTGTAAGTTGTGTCTCTGGCGGGCTCATTAGCCTCCTCCTATAGGTTGTACTACATCGACAAGGTCTGCATTGTGTAAAATCTTCTGACCGTAGAGTGATCGCGGAATAAACTCGCCATTAATGGCGACAGCGTATTGCTTGCCAATCAGACCCTGTGTTTGCCAGTGTACTAATGCATCGGCTAAAGTGCAGTTGTCATCTTCGCGTTGCAGTTCACCGTTAAGACTTATTTGAATCATAAAAATACACCGTCGCTAACATTGTTTTGCTGCAAAAGATAATGATCGTGTTGTCTGTTTTCGTCATTAATACGCCCCAAAACACAATCGACTACCGCCGGTGCCAACAGATAGCCGTGACGAAATAAGCCGTTGGCGGTAATTAAACCCGGGGCAACTTTGACCTGCGGTTTGTTGTCCATAAAGGCCGGGCGTAGGTTGGCATCCATTTTAAGTATACGTGCCTCGGCAAAACCCGGTGCCAGTGTATAGAGCGCACTGCTCAGCTCCAGCGATGACTGCAAACTTACCGGGCTTAAATCTTCACTTTCTATCTGCGTGGCGCCAATAACAAACTGGTGCTCGGGCTTGGGCACTGCATAGAGTTGATAGCGCGGATGCATCAGCCGCACAGGGCAGGGCAGGTGCACATCTTTGCTGTAAATATGCAGGGTTTCACCGCGCACACCGCGAAGCTGGGGCTGCTGTTTTTTGCTGCCGATACCGCGACAATCGATCACCCAATCGGCCCTGTAAGTCTGCCCGTTGCCGGTCGTCAGGGTTTGGGGCGCCACCTCGACCGGTGTTTGTTCATACACCATGCCACCCAGTGCGACAATATCTTTATGCAGTGCATCCAATAAGTGGCGGTTATCAATATGCGCCTCGTCGCGTAATTGCAGGGCGTTGTCGAACAGCGGATTAATGTCCGGGGCCAGTGCTTGAATAGCGCTGCGATCAAGCCGTTGGTAGTGAGCACCATCCTCGAGAATATAGCGCAGTTCCCGTTCAAACTGGTGTAGCTCGCTGATGTCCTGAGGGTGCGCCAACAGCAGACTGCCGCAGTGGTGGAAGAGGCTGCCCCCGTCGCTGGTTTGCATGTCTTGCAGCCAGCGCGGCCAGGTGGCGAGGGCAAAGCAGCCGAGGTTATAAATTTCGCGCTCGGACACCACCGCTTCGCTTAAGGGCGCAATCATGCCTGCGGCAGATGCGCCGGCCGCAGGTGAGTTGGCCACGCTGGCGGCTTCAAATACGCTAATCCTGGCGCCTTGCAATAATAAGCGCCAGGCGATAAGACGCCCTAGCAAGCCATAGCCGGCAATAGCAATATGTGTGGATTTTTGGGTCATAGGGCCTCGATAGGAGGCGGAGAGACAGCGCGCTTAATGGCCACTTGTTCCCTCCGCAGGTATTAGCCTGTTCAGGTTCTACGGGTTCGGCCGTACCGATCTCAGCCTTCGCACCGCAACTAGCGGCCAAGGCGCCCCGACAAGAACTGACAATATAAAGCCTCGGCTGGGCTGATGCAATGCCCGAGTCGGGCTGCAGGGTCGTATCGTTGAACAGTGCGCTATAAACTATCCGGGTGTGGTGTGGGAAAAACTGGTATAAACTGCGGTCTTTAACTACACGTCGATAAGACGTGTCCTTTAGGTTCCCCACGCTGAGGGCCCATGAAGATACCGAAAAGATTACTGCCGCTGGTCGATGATGGTCTTATCGATGAGGTGTTATTCCAGTTAATGAGTGGCAAAGAAGCCGAGGTGTACGTGGTGCGTTGCGCCGGCCAGACCCGTTGCGCCAAAGTGTACAAAGAAGCCCGAAAACGCAGCTTTAAGCAGGCCGTGCAATACCAGGAAGGCCGCACGATGCGCAACTCCCGTCGTGCCCGCGCCATGGCTAAGGGTACGCGTTTTGGCCAGAAGGAACAGGAGAGCTCCTGGCTCAATGCCGAGGTGGAAGCCCTGTATCGACTGGCGGCTGCTGAGGTGCGCGTACCTAAACCCCACGGCTTTGTTGATGGCGTGTTGCTAATGGATTTGATTGTTGATGAGTCGGGTGATCCGGCCCCGCGCCTGGACGAGGTGGGCTTTGATGCCGACACGGCTCGCGACTACCACAATCGCATGATGGATGAGATAGTGCGAATGCTTTGTGCCGGCCTGGTTCACGGCGATTTATCGGAGTTCAATGTGCTGATTGATGCCGATGGCCCGGTGGTTATCGACTTACCACAGGCGGTGAATGCAGCGGGGAATAATAACGCACAAATGATGCTGACCCGCGATGTGAACAAAATGCGCGACTATTTTGGTCAGTATGACCGCTCGCTTCGCGTGACGCACTACGCTGAGGAAATCTGGGATTTGTATGAGCGCGGCGATCTGTATCCCGGCGTTAAACTTACCGGCGAATTTGAAGGCAACAATATTGATGCAGATATCGCCACCATGATGCAGATTATTGAATTTGCCAAAGAAGAGGAAGAGGATCGCCAGGAACGCAAGCGAGCGGCCGATGATGGGGAGTTTAGTTAAGGAGAGCCTCTGAGCTGGTCATTGATGCCAGGTTCGGGCTGTTGTTTTTTGGGCTCTGTGATTCTATTGATCCTTAGGTCGCTAGTGGCTGAGATTAGCGTATGGTTTTCTGAAACTCGCTAAAACCATCCCTGGGGCTCGGGTACGACGTCCATGTCGTACACGGTTCCAGAAAACCATCCCCTAATCTCTTGGTTGGGTTACTTTGTAGTTGACTTGACTGGCCCAAAATCTGACTGACCCGTTAGGCGCTGCATGTTGTCGTATGCCACTTGAAGAGCCGATAAGCAGCACTGAATCCTTGTCTATATTCCATCCATTAAATCCGGTAGAATGCGCGCCTTTTGCCAACCTCTACGCTCTGGGCTCATTTGTGATTTCTACCGCTAATATAACCATGCAATTCGGGGCCAAGCCCCTGTTTGAAAACGTCTCCGTGAAGTTTAATAACGGCAATCGCTACGGCTTGATTGGCGCCAATGGCTGCGGAAAGTCCACGTTTATGAAAATTCTGGGCAGCGATCTTGAGCCCTCTGCCGGTCATGTCATGCTGGAGCCCAATATCCGTTTGGGTAAGCTCAAGCAGGACCAGTTTGCCTACGAGCATTACACCGTGCTGGACACGGTGATTATGGGTCACAGCGAGTTGTGGCGGGTAAAAGCCGAGCGCGATCGCATTTACAGTTTGCCCGAGATGAGCGAGGCCGACGGCATGCAGGTTGCCGAGCTAGAGGTAGAATTTGCCGAAATGGACGGCTACACCGCTGAATCGCGCGCGGGTGAGTTACTGTTGGGGCTGGATATTCCACTGGAGCAACACACCGGCCCTATGAGTGCGGTAGCGCCGGGTTGGAAACTTCGGGTGCTTTTGGCACAGGCGCTGTTTTCAGACCCGGATGTGCTGCTGCTGGATGAGCCTACCAACAACCTGGATATCAATACCATCCGCTGGCTGGAAGGCGTGCTTACCCAGCGCAACAGCACTATTATTATCATTTCCCACGATCGCCACTTTCTCAACAGCGTCTGTACCCATATGGCCGATCTGGATTACGGCGAGCTGCGGGTTTACCCGGGTAACTATGATGATTACATGATGGCATCGACCCAGGCGCGTGAACGCTTGCTCAATGAAAATGCCAAAAAGAAAGCACAGATTGCCGAGCTGCAAACCTTTGTCAGCCGTTTCTCGGCCAACGCCTCCAAAGCCAAGCAGGCGACATCGCGGGCTAAACAGATTGATAAAATCAAACTGGATGATGTTAAACCCTCCAGCCGCATCAGTCCTTATATCCGTTTTACCC
>DATBNH010000293.1:0-2903 GCA_036554405.1 Cellvibrionaceae bacterium
GGCATTTGACGATGGCTGGGGTAGCGAGGTGCCTGAGCCGGCGAAACTGCAAACCCAGGTGATACCCGAGCAGGCCAAGAGTATTCTCAGCCGTAACAGCTCGCCGGATATTCCTTTTAGTGTGTCGCTCAACCCTTACCGGGGTTGCGAGCACGGCTGCATTTACTGTTTTGCCCGGCCCACTCACAGCTATCTGGGTCTATCGCCTGGGCTGGATTTTGAGAGCCGCATTATTGCCAAAATGAATGCGCCAGAACTTTTGCGGCGGGAGTTGGCGCGGCCATCCTATGTGCCGGAGCCCATTGCCCTGGGCATCAGTACCGACGCCTATCAGCCCTGCGAGCGGCAGTTGGGCCTAACGCGCCAGTTGCTGGAAATTATGCACGAGTGCCGCCAGCCCATAGGGTTAATTACCAAGTCGGCATTAATTGAGCGGGATATCGATATTCTGGCACCTATGGCCCAGCAACGTTTAGTGGCAGTGGCAGTTACCCTGACCACCTTGAATCATAGCGTGGCCCGCACATTAGAGCCGCGCGCTACAGCGCCGCGCCGTCGGCTGGAAATTGTGCGCAACTTAACCGCTGCGGGTATTCCGGTCAGCGTGAATATCGCCCCGGTAATCCCTTTTATTACCGACAGCGAAATGGAGGCGATAATCGAGGCTTGCGCCGACGCGGGAGCGGTAAGTATAGGCTTTATTGTGCTGCGCCTGCCGTGGGAGGTAAACCCGCTGTTTCAGCAGTGGTTGCAGGCGCATTTCCCCGAGCGTGCCGAGCGGGTGATGAACCGCGTGCGCGACTTACACGGCGGTGAAGATTACAACGCCACTTTTGGTGAGCGCATGCGCGGCCAGGGCGTGTGGGCCGATCTATTGCGTCAGCGCTTTACCAAGGCCGTAAACCGTAGCGCCATTGCCAAACGCCGCTCACACTTCGGCGAGCTGGACTGCTCCCACTTCCGCCGCCCGCAAAGCATAAGCCTAATCGCCAGTGACAGGCCCGATGATGGGCAGCTGGATTTTTTTGGTTAGCTTGCAATTGATGTGTATAAAAACTACTATTTATACACATTAGCTTTAAAGTGAAATTTAATCATGCGCACCAATATCGATATTAATGATCAGTTAATGGCCGAAGCACTGAAGGCTACCGGGTTAAAAACCAAGAAAGAGGCCGTTGAACTCGGGCTTAAAACTCTGGTACAGCTTAACCAACAGGCCAAAATCAAAGCTTATAAAGGCAAGTTACACTGGGAGGGTGATTTGGGCACCATGAGGCGCGATACATGATTGTTGTAGATTCCAGTGTATGGATTGATTACTTTTGTGGTAAAGATACGCTGCAAACGGATCAGCTTGACCAAATACTGGGTGCTCAGTCCGTCGCTATTGGTGATATTATTTTGACTGAGGTGCTTCAGGGGTTTCGGAGCGACAAGGAATACACAATTGCCAAATCTTTACTGGGGGAGTTTGTTATTTTAGACATGCTGGGAAAGCATATGGCTCTAAAAAGTGCGCATACTTATCGTAAATTACGAAAAAAAGGCGTAACAGTCCGCAAAACAATAGACGTTATTATTGCCACCTACTGTATTGAACATCGACTTCCATTATTGTTTTCCGATAAAGACTTTAAGCCCTTAGTTACACATATGGGTCTTATAGCATTTTGACTGAGTATTATTAAAAATATTAAACGTCTTGAGTCGCCCGTGCATCAGACTTATAAAGATCATAAATACGGAAACAAAAAATTATAAGCAGCGCTGAAACCAAAAACTCTACCAGCATGCCAAGCCCATAGACAAACAAATCCATTACTCCATATTCCGGAAGAAGCGTGTATATACAATAGTAAAAAATATAAACCGGAACGATAATAAGCAACATGCCACCCAACAAAATATCGAAATACCCCTTTGTTTGATGCCAGCTATTTTCTATAGACATGGCCGGTGACGAGTTGTTAAGCAGCAATTCAAAGCTTGAAAAAGACATTTTTACAAAAATAACTATGCCTGGAAGTATCAAACAGATAAGACCAAAAACAGTAGCCACATACACGCCTATAATTAAAACTAATAAGCTTAAATAATTTTTCTTGATCAGCTGAAAAATAACAGGCCACTGTAGATCATCCGAAATCGTTGCGGCCATATAGTAGATAGAGGCGCCATAGACCACAGGAAGAATCGCTAACATTGCCGCAAAATACACAATAGACAATGCCATGTGAGTAATTGGATTGGCGAGTGAGGCTGTTATAAATTCAAGTGCTTGAAGAAAAAATATCGGGGTATAAATCAGCAAAAATACTTTCCAGTGGCTGATAAAAAATTTCAGACTATCGGTAATTGTTTGTCTCAGCATTGTTCAATCCTTTGTGTTTGGCTCCGGCATTACAGGCGCGGTGCTATCCATATAGGTCAGGTAGGCCTGCCATAGCTCGTAGGTTCGTCTTTCGGTAACGGCTTGTTTGCAGCTTCCGTACATGGTGCCGCGGATTGTACCTTCGCGCCATAGGGTGTAAATGGCACTGCAGTGCTGCTCCCGGTATTCCTCCCAAGTCTCTTGGGATTTTTCTATGGCAGCAACCACATCCGGGTCGTCGGTGTATCTGGCGATACTGGCCTGTAGGTATTGTTCCAGTTGTTCCTCGGCGGCTTTTACTTCTTTGCCGATACAATAGTTAATCTCTGGGGTGGTGATTGCTTCGTCGCAATCAATATCGTCGCCTGCATGAGCGTTAATAGATAGGCCCAGACAAGCTGCTGCAGTGTAGGTCAATAACGATTTGAATCGCACGAAAACATCCTGTTGTTACTTAAAACCAAAACGAAAAATACAGCCTCACCACATTGGCATCAAAACTGTAAAAAGGCTCTTCGCCCGGCGCGCT
>DATBNH010000295.1:0-4775 GCA_036554405.1 Cellvibrionaceae bacterium
GAAAACGCTCTGTTAGTGGTGGGGGCGATGGTGCTGATCTCCTCCCTGCTGGGGATTGTTATTATGCTGCTCAGCACGTTGCGAGAACGGCAGCGGGAGCTGGCACTACTGCGCATTGTGGGTGCGGGCCCCGGCTTTATATTTTTACTGATCGAGATGGAAATTTTTGTTATCGCCGCCGCCGGTGCGCTGGTGGCGTTACTCGGATTGTGGCTGGTGTCACCACTGATTCACTATTTACTGGCGCTGCATTTTTCGGTGGTGATCCATATCAATCTGTTAACAACCATGACTGTCTATATACTCACCGGTGCCGTGACGGTGGCGCTATTACTGGGTGTTATTCCCGCCTGGCGTGCCTATAGGGCATCCATTCACACCGGCGTTAGTGGCTAGCCCGGCTAAGTGTTAGCATAGCAACTTACCAGACGTGAGTGGGGAGCCCTTTTGTCACACAGCATTCAGATTTCACCGCCAGCGCGGGAATACCTTATAAACTTATTATTAACCCAGGGCGTGGAGGCGGCGCGGCTATTTGTCGCCGACCCCGGAACCCCCCGGGCCGAAACCTATCTGGCCTATTGCCGTCCGGGTGAACGTAAGGATACCGATCTTGAGGTAATGGACGAAGGGCTCAGGCTCTATCTTGATAAGCGTAGTTTGCCCTATTTAAAAAATCTGCAGATTGGAATTAAAGACGGCTCAAAACCGCAGATTACTATTCGCGCCCCCAATGCCAAAGCGCCGCAAAGCGCGCAGGGGCGCGAGGTAGTGTTTGAACGCGAGTGCCCCTCCAAACTGGTTCCCTCCGGTGAAGACCTGTCTATACCCAAAGGCGCCGAGGCGATGATTACCCAGGCCTTGGGCGCCAGTTATACGCTTTTGTATCACGGTAATTTAATTCGCATCGACGGCAAAGATGCCGATGCTATTGGCCTTACAGCCAACGGCCTGGAGTTCGATGCGCCGGTTGATGGCAATATCAGTGACGAGCAGGTGTGGCAGGCACTATCTATGGTCTACGACCCGGAGATTCCGGTGAATGTGGTCAGCCTTGGGCTGGTTTATCGTATGCAAATTGATCAGATTAAACGCCATGTGGATGTGGACATGACGCTCACCGCTCCCGGTTGCGGTATGGGTGATGTGTTGATCGACGATGTAAAGCGCCGGTTGGCCGAGGTGCCTTTTGTTGAGTCAAGCACAGTGAGCCTAGTGTTTGATCCGCCCTGGGATCGCACTATGATGAGCGAAGAGGCACAACTGGAAACGGGCATGTTTTTTTAATTTATTTGGCAACGCGAGACAATTATGAAAGGTATTTCCCATCGAATAGAAGAAATTTACCAGCAGGTTATTCGACGCAACCCCGGTGAAATAGAATTTCATCAGGCGGTGAAAGAGGTTATTGATACGCTGGCGCCGGTGATCAAAAAGCATCCTGATTACGCCGATAAAAAAATCATCGAACGCATTTGCGAGCCGGAGCGGCAAATAATTTTTCGGGTTCCCTGGCAAGATGATAAAGGCGAGGTACATATACACCGGGGGTTCCGCGTTGAATTTAACAGTGCCCTTGGCCCCTACAAGGGTGGCCTGCGTTTTCACCCGTCGGTGTTGATTGGCACCATCAAGTTTTTAGGGTTTGAGCAAACCTTTAAAAACGCGCTCACTGGCATGCCTATCGGCGGCGGCAAGGGCGGTTCGGATTTTGATCCTAAAGGCAAATCCGACAGCGAAATTATGCGCTTTTGCCAGAGCTTTATGACCGAATTGTACCGTCATATTGGCGAGATGACTGATGTACCGGCGGGCGATATTGGCGTGGGTACCCGTGAGATTGGCTATATGTTTGGCCAATACAAGCGCATTACCAATCGTTATGAGTCTGGCGTTCTAACCGGTAAGGGCCCCTTGTGGGGCGGTGCCCTGGTACGCAAAGAGGCCACCGGCTACGGTGCGGTGTTTTTTGCCCAGCAAATGTTAAAAGCTCGGGGTGATAGCATTGAAGGTAAAACCTGTGTGGTCTCCGGCTCTGGCAATGTGGCCATCTATGCCATTGAAAAATTGCAGGCGCTGGGCGCCACAGTGGTGGCCTGCTCCGACTCGGATGGGGTGATCTACCATAAAGACGGCATTAACCTTGAGACACTCAAGTATGTTAAAGAAGTGGAGCGTTTACGTTTAACCGCTTACGCCGATGAACATAGCGATGCCCACTATTTAGCTAAAGGCAATATTTGGGACATCCCCTGCGATCTGGCCGTGCCCTCGGCCACCCAGAACGAGCTGAAAGAAAAAGACGCACGCACTCTGGTCGCTAACGGCTGTATTGCCATCAGTGAAGGTGCCAATATGCCGTGCACACCGGAAGCCGTTGATATCTTTTTAGCCAGTAAAATTGCCTATGGCCCCAGTAAAGCGGCCAATGCCGGTGGTGTTGCTACCTCGGCGCTGGAGATGCAGCAAAACGCCAGTCGCGATATCTGGACATTTGAATACACCGAAGATCGCCTCTGCAGCATCATGTGCAACATTCACGAAAACTGCTACAACACCGCCGAGGAATACGGCTTTAAAGACAATTACGTGGTGGGCGCCAATATTGTCGGTTTCCGTCGGGTGGCCGAAGCCATGCTGGCGTTTGGGTTGGTTTAAACACAGTGGTGTGTTATTTCCCCGTCTTCGGGTAGCGGGTCTTTATAGAGTCATATATATATGATAAATTAAAAAACATCAAAGTCTTTAGCTTTCCGGAGTGTGTATGTCAGCGTCTGTATTATCCGCCGGTGCCCCGGTGGTTCTGGTCACCGGCGGCGCGGGCTATATTGGCAGCCATGTTTGTGTGGAACTGGTCGCAGCCGGTTTCCGCCCGCTGATTGTCGATAACTTTTGTAACAGCAAGCCCAGTGTGCTCGATCGTATAGCGGCCATCAGCGGCTACCGCCCCCAAGTGCATCGTCTTGATGTGAATAATAAAGCCGAATTACAGGCTGTATTTGCCGAGCATAACATTGCAGCGGTAATGCACTTTGCCGGCTTAAAAGCGGTGGGAGATTCCACTCGCATGCCGCTCACTTATTACCGGGATAACGTCGCCGGCGCCATGACCTTGTGCGAGGTGATGGCCGAATACTCCGTGGACTGCATAATTTTCAGCTCGTCGGCCACCGTTTACGGGGAGCCGGTCAGTGTGCCCATTGGCGAGACTTTTGCGCGCAACCCCGAGAGCCCCTACGGGCGCAGTAAATTAATGGTAGAGCAGATACTGGAAGATGTGGCGCAGGCGCCGGAGTCTCGCTGGAAAATCGGCCTGCTGCGGTACTTTAATCCGGTGGGTGCGCACCCGAGTGGTTTGATTGGCGAAGACCCGGCGGGTACACCTAATAATCTGGTGCCTTATGTGGCGCAGGTGGCTATTGGCAAGCGCAAAAAACTCAGTGTGTTTGGCAATGACTACGCCACGCCCGATGGCACCGGTGTGCGCGATTATATTCATGTGGTGGACTTGGCCCTGGGGCACGTGGCCGCCCTTAAGAAATTGATGGCCACAGCGCCCGGCTGTTATGCCTACAACCTGGGCACAGGCACGGGCATTTCGGTGTTGGAAGTTATCAAGGCGTTCGAAGCCGCCTCGGGCAAAAGCATTGCCTATGAATTTTGCCCGAGGCGGCCGGGTGATATTGGCGCCTATTATGCCGACCCGGCTTTTGCCGAGGCCGAACTGGGTTGGCGCGCTCAGTTCAATTTACTACAAATGATGGAGCATGCCTGGCACTGGCAGGCCAATAATCCCGACGGATATCCCGAGAATTAATAATAATGTCGTGCAGCGAGCGTCAGCTCGTTGCTGCTATAGAGCCGTTTTTGAGGACAAGGTGTGAGTAAAACTGAAGTTTCCAGGAAGGCAGTGCTGGCCGATCAAAGCCATCGGCGTTATAACCCGTTATTAGATGAGTGGGTGTTAGTGTCGCCACACCGGGCCAAACGACCCTGGCAAGGCCAGCAAGAAACCCCTGCGGTGGAGGCACTGCCAAGCTATCAGCCAGATTGTTATCTGTGTGCGGGCAATAAACGCATTGGTGGCGAGGTGAATCCGAATTACATCGGCACTTTCGTTTTTGACAATGATTTTCCCGCATTGCAGCCGCAAACCGAGACCTTGAGCGGTGATGACGATCCGCTGTTTAGGGCTCAGTCGGTGAATGGCACAGCGAGAGTAATTTGCTTTTCGCCCGATCACAGTAAAAGCTTGCCGCAGCTTACCGAGACAGACATTAGCGGTGTGATTGATACCTGGAGTAATCAAATTGTTGAATTACGCCAGCGCTATGAGTGGGTGCAAATCTTTGAAAACAAAGGCGCGGTGATGGGCTGTTCTAACCCACATCCGCACGGGCAAATCTGGGCGCAAGATCAACCGCCCACAGCGGCAGTTAAAGTTTCCAACAACCTAAAACAATATCAATTGCAGCATGGCCGCAATATGCTACTGGACTACGCCGAAAAAGAAATTGCTCTGGGCGAGCGGGTGGTTGAGATTAATGAGCACTGGCTGGTGGTGGTGCCTTTTTGGGCGTGTTGGCCATTTGAGGTGCTATTGCTGCCGCGCCAGCCTGTGTTGCATTTAGATACGCTTAACGCTGAGCAAAAATCCAGTCTGGCGTCCCTATTAAAACGGTTTCTAACCCGATACGATAATCTGTTTCAATGCAGCTTCCCCTATTCTATGGGTTGGCGTGGATGTGCTTTTAATAATGAAGATCAAACCCACA
>DATBNH010000302.1:0-2089 GCA_036554405.1 Cellvibrionaceae bacterium
CAGTCGAACCCTAGCGTTCAATATTGCTCACAGTTTGTGGAGTTCGTCACTATAAAGAATTTAGTTAATAGGTTTAAAATTTTAACAATAGGGGCCTTTCTCTGGGCAAGGAGCCAAAATTTAGGTGTTCAGGGGGATTAATGATCTTTTACAATAATAGGACGTGCAAGTCGAGTTGATTAAATTGCTCAATACAGCAACGCCCTGATATGAAAATTGCAGCCAGGGTAAAAAATGATGGGTAATGGGACTTAGGTCACTTATAACATCACAGTGAAAATTGTAAGGCAGGATGGCGAGTGTTTTAAAAAAATAAGCTGAAGAATTTAATCTGTGCAGTTGCTCTCTAATCCTGCTTTGAGGCGCCTAGCCAGCATTCCTTTATTAAAAATCCTTTCTTGTTTTAATAGATTAGGCCGCGCGGTGAGCGATGAAATTATCTATTATTTCCCCAGTATCTCATCCTAAAGTATTAGTTTTTTCATGCCGATGGCGCATGGCGGGATCGGCATGAATAGCGTTATTGTGCTTCTCGTAAAATGCTTAGAAGCACTGACTGGCGGCTTGGAAACGGGCGCCGTTACTGCTCTTAGCTTGAAAACCACATTTTACTTTTACTTCATTCTGTATTAACAAACAAAACAAAGGAGAGAAAAACATGGCTTTAGCAGATCAAACTTATGGATTCTACATCCCAACGGTTTCCCTTATGGGTATTGGTTCTTCAAAAGAAACCGGCGAGCAGGTCAGGGCTCTGGGTGGCACCAAGGCCTTGCTGGTTACCGACAAGGGAATCGTCGCGATGGGAATGGCTGAAAAAATCAAGGGACATGTTGAAGCCGCTGGCGTTGACGTGGTTATCTTTGATGGTGCCGAGCCAAACCCGACCGACAATAACGTCCTCGACGGCCTGAAGGTTTATCAAAACGAGAAATGTGACACTATCATCTCCCTCGGTGGCGGTTCCTCGCACGACTGCGCCAAGGGCATAGGCATGGTTGCGACCAACGGCGGCAAGATCCACGACTACGAAGGCGCCAATAAAACTTCCAAGGCAATGCCTCCTTTCGTCGCCATTAATACCACTGCCGGTACCGCTTCGGAGATGACCCGCTTCTGCATCATCACCAATACCGAGACAAAAGTTAAGATGGCTATAGTAGACTGGCGCTGTACGCCGAATATCGCCATCAATGATCCTGTCCTGATGGTTGGCAAGCCTTCCGCCCTGACCGCAGCGACCGGCATGGATGCGCTGACTCACGCAGTCGAAGCTTACGTTTCGACCATAGCAACCCCGATCACCGATGCCTGTGCAATCAAGGCTATTGAGCTGGTGGCCGAGTACCTGCGGCCGGTTGTTGCCAACGGTGAAAACCTCGAAGGACGTGACAAAATGGCTTATGCCGAGTACCTCGCAGGGATGGCCTTCAACAACGCTTCCCTCGGTTATGTCCATGCCATGGCACACCAGCTCGGTGGCCTTTACAACCTGCCACACGGCGTTTGTAACGCCATCTTATTGCCGTCGGTCTGTGAATTTAACGTCATCGCCAACCCACGGCGTTTCGCTGATATCGCGGTGGCTATGGGTGAGAACATTGACGGCTTGAGTGTTGTTGATGCTGCCGCTAAGGGCATTGCCGCGATCCGCAGGCTTGCTGCTGACGTTGGCATCCCCAGCGGTCTGAAGGCACTCAATGTTAAAGAAGCTGACCTTGCCGTTATGGCTGGTAATGCTCAGAACGATGCCTGCATGTTGACCAACCCGCGCAAGGCCAACACCGCTGAGGTGATCGCCATGTTTAAAGCCGCAATGTAAGTATTTCGGATTTTGGGGCTAGAAGGGGCATTTTCTTCTGGCCCCTTTTTTTTGCATGATTCACAACTTGGTTGTTTAATAATCAATTAACCCTCATCACCATCTTACTAGATACCCTATTAATAGAGAAAAGACCGGGATTGTGATTAACTAAAAACTAAATTTGGCATGCTACTTAACAGCGGAATTTTTGTGTGTTTTTAGAACTGAGCTTCTTGTCTGTATTTTCGGAAAAGAGCCTTCAGGCTCTGCACTTGCCCGTGTCAA
>DATBNH010000306.1:0-2241 GCA_036554405.1 Cellvibrionaceae bacterium
CGGGTTTGGGTGGGATTGCCTAAATCAGCCTGCCAGGGGCCCTCATCGGTATCTATCATCAACCGCGGGTGCGGTGGGCCAATAAATATATCGGTAATGGCACCGGTCATTTCCGTCTGAGCGTCTTCGGTCCAATTCCAGCCGTGGTGGGCACTGGCGCTAAACGTTAGCAATATTACAGCTACACCCGAGAGTAAAGCCTTTACAGTCGTATTCATGCGGCACCTCTTGTTGTTACAGAAATGAACTTTGAGGTTAGCACCCTGCTGCTAATCCGGCAAATTCACAGAAATGAGACGTCCTTGGATTTGCTACCTGCAGGAACATCTTGCACTTTGTCTGGCAGCTGCCAAGATTGTGGGTGTCCTCAATATTCGTTTGTCGAAAGAATGCAAACTCTGCTGGACGCCGATAAGAATTTGGATGAAGTGCCCAGTAGCCAAAGGCGGCCACTAACAAAACCCTTGACCTATTATGAAAAAACCAGCCGCTCACGCAATGAGGCAATCATAGCTTCCTGGCTTTCAGGTGGCTATAAGATGAAGGGAATTGCGGAATATTTCTGCGTGCATTATTCTTCGGTGAGCAAGATTATAAAAGCCAATGAGGATTCGCGATTCAAGACCCCAATGATTTGTCGGTGGTTGGTTTACAGTCGAATTTTGATCAATGGCACTTAAATCTGATATTCTTCCTCTTCGCTAAAGTGTTGTGTTTTATTACGGCCCTATCCCTTGGCTGCGGGTGGGGGGGTTGTAAACTTGTTGGCCTCGCGCAGACGAACTGCCCCCGTTGTGTGTGACCGCGTCTCGTTTTTTGAATAATTGTTGTAAATATATTCTATGTTAGATTGGATCGAACAGCATCAAGCCGCGCTAAGTATATTTATCAGCCTGGGCACCCTGTTGGTGTGGCTGGTATATGCTCAATTATTGTTTTTCAGTTTTCGCCGGCAACGCAGTCCGCGTATTATTATTAATCGCGGTAAGAGAAAAAATATGGACGCTCTCTGTATTATTAGCAACATGAGCAAAGAAGCGGTTTATGTAGAGTATATAATGGCTATTTTGCATACATCCAAGGGCACTATTACCATGGACGTAACAGACTTTGAGCAGAGCTATAAGGAAGGCACTGAAAGCGACGATAAAGCGCAGTATTATAGTATTGGCTCTATACAAGATAATACGCGTCAAGGGCCATTAGGTTCGGAAGATTTTATGCATATTGGGCGCTTCAGCGATATTGTCAAGCGACTTGCTCACTACCAGGGCATTCCCATGCGAGGCTGTGTTCCCGATGCGGATATTGATTTTGAGTGTCTAACTATTCAAGTAATTGCACTCTATGGACCAGATTATCGACCTATTAGTGCCAAACGCAGTTTTACTTTGAACAATGATAAGAATACGGGTGACTTAATGCCCGCTTCACTGGGCACTCAACAGGGATCATCTTTTTTGCATCGCCGTCGCTTGTGCAAAATGGTCAATGCCATGAATGAATCTAATTTTTCTGCAAGCTCGACGATACCCCGCGACAACCAGTAGCGTAAATTTTACTTAAGCCTCAAGCTTTAAGCGACAGGTGCCATCTGCACTTGCCGCCACTGGATAAACTCACATACAAGGCGGCAAATGAAGCGTGCAGTTTATTGAATTGGTGTGCGTTAATCCCCATCGTTGAGGGCATTCTGAGCAATCTTCTCTGGCATGTCTGTTACCGCGCCTAATGAAGCCGAGCTAACCGTCTTGGCATATTTGGCCAACACACCGCGACTGTAGCGCAAGGCCGGTTGCTGCCACTCAAGGCGGCGGCGAGCCAGCTCTTGCTCGTCTACCCGCAGTTCAATACTGTTAACGATGGCATCAATAATAATTTCGTCGCCATCCTCTACCAGTGCGATGGGGCCGCCGTTAAAGGCTTCCGGTGTGATATGGCCCACCACGAAACCGTGACTGCCGCCGGAGAAACGCCCGTCGGTAATCAGCGCCACATCACTGCCCAGCCCACGGCCGATAATCGCTGAGGTCGGTGAGAGCATTTCGCGCATGCCCGGCCCACCGCGTGGTCCTTCGTAGCGAATTACCACCACATCACCGGCCACTACATGATGAGCGAACTGGTGGCCATAGGCGGTATTCAACCGCTAATGAAAACACTGCTCGATGCCGACCTGCTGCACGGTGATTGCCTGACAGTGACCGGTAAAACCCTGGCAGAAAATCTCGCCACTGTGGC